>JBBSPJ010000150.1:0-10144 GCA_038258905.1 Cytophagales bacterium | reverse complement strand
CTGCAACAACTTTCCGTTTAAAGTAATCGGAGTAAATCTTACTGTTTTTCATTTTTGTCCTGATTTAAGTTTACAATTTATTATCAAATTGTGTCAACTTATTTCAGGACGTGACCCTGGAACAAACTCCCTCCCCTTTCCCGATCTGTCGGGACAGGTTGAGAGAGCGTGCCAAGCCTGCCAGCCTATGGGGGGCCTTTGGCTGGGTTGGGGTGAGGTTTTACACGGCATTTGAATCATACAATTCAATATATTTCCATACACCCTTTACCATAACTCACATTACAGCACGGTACTGTCTCAAATAGTGTGTCTGCTAGTAGGGATATACTTTTTATATAAAAAAAACTACATAATCACGTTAATAGTATAGAAAACATAAGTACCTACTAATATGAGTCCTTCATAGCGGTCTATCTTTTTATTAAGCACCATCATAGGTAGCAGTACCAATGTAATAGCCAACATCCAGATCATATCGGAATTGATCATAATATCACTCACCTCAATTTCTGCTATTAAGCTGGTAATTCCCAGAATGGAAAGGATATTAAATATATTGGAACCTAGTAAATTCCCAATTGCCAAATCTGTCTCTTTCTTAAAGGCTGCTACCACTGAGGTTACTAATTCAGGTAAACTTGTACCAATGGCAACCACGGTTACACCTACTATTCTTTCACTTACTCCCATGTAAATGGCAATATCTCTTGCGCTGTTAACAAACCAATCGGAACCAAAATAGAGGCCTGTTCCACCTATAATAATTAGTAGTATATCTTTTATTAGATTTTTACGGCTTGCTGTATCAGGAACTACTACATCCAAACCTAAATCTGCCGCGGCAATGTTCTTTTTGCGTGAACGCCGAATGATAAATACTACATAAATAATCAACAATACAATGAAGAAAATACCGTCATAATCATTTACCATTCCCTCTCTTACCAAAAAATAAAGCAACAAAGAGGAGCCCATAGTCATAGGCCAATCAATTTTTATACTATCGCTGGCTACCGGAATTGGAGAAATAAGTGCGGTAATTCCTAATACTAGAGCTAGGTTGCAAATGTTAGATCCTACCACATTGCCCATAGTAATATCAGGGCTGCCTGCTAAAGCTGCTTGAATGCTAATTAGTAATTCAGGAGTTGAAGTGCCAAAAGCGACTACAGTTACCCCTACAACAAGAGGAGAGATTTTAAAACGTAAGGCCATTCTGGAAGCCCCACGCACCAATAAATCGGCTCCTAAAATTAGAACTGCCAGACCCACAATTAATAAAATAGTACTATTTAGCGCCATTAATGCTCATTTTTATTGCCAAAACTCAAATCGCCAGCATCTCCTAAACCCGGCAATATATAAGCTTTTTCATTCAGTTTTTCGTCCATGGCACCAATAAAAACTGAATAATCTATACTTAGTTGTTCCTGTAAATATTGTACAGCCTCCGGAGTAGCAATTGCACTCGCTATTATAAATTTTTCCGGTTTTCCCACTTTTAAAATACTTTCAATTGCCTTTACCATAGATTTTCCGGTAGCTAGCATAGGGTCTGCTAAAATAACAACTTTCCCATCAATGGGAGGTAAGGCCTGGTATCCTAAAAATATAGAAAAATCATTTGCTGTATCATGCTCTCGGTATGCACCGATAAAACCTGAATCTGCATGATCAAAAATGTTAAGAAATCCCTGATGAAAAGGTAAACCTGCACGCATTACGCTTATGAGTACCGGAAATTCATGCAATAATTGGATATTGGTTTCTTGAAGGGGTGTTGTGATTTCTTTTCCCTGATAATAGAGAGTTTTAGAAACTTCATAAGCTAAAATCTCTGCTACTCTCTCCAGATTTCGCCTGAATCGTTGCCTGTCTTTTTGTATGTCAACCTCCCTTAGTTCCGCCAGGAAATGATTTAAAATGCTATTTTCTTTATTAACTATATACATTCAATGGTAAAGATCAGATAGTTAGTTTTTTAGGAAACATAAAGATAATTTTATTTTTCAAGAATTAAATTAAAATTATTAACAATCCCTTAAAACTAGCTATCAATTCTTAACAAAAGCTTATAACTTTGTCTTAATGAACGATTACAAATTACTTAAAGATTTATGTGAAATCCACGCGCCATCAGGGGAGGAAATACACATGAAAAATTTCCTAAAAAAATATATTGTTGAGGAGCAAAAAGGATGGAAAGTACAACCCAAACTGATTGAGGGGGATGAGTTTCAGGATAATTTGATACTGGTTTTCGGGAAGCCGACCACGGCTGTTTTTGCCCATATGGATTCCATCGGTTTTACAGTAAGATATCAAAATCAGTTAATTCCTATCGGTGGCCCTGATGTAGAATCCGGTTATCGGTTAAAAGGAATGGATGGTTTAGGTCCAATTCATTGTTCTTTAGAGGTAAATGAAGATAACCAATTATTTTATAAATTCGGCAGGGCCATAGAGCGAGGTACGAGTTTAACTTTTGATTGCGATTTTAGGGAAAATAAGGAGTATGTGGAGTCGTGCTATCTAGACAATAGGTTGGGCATTTATAATTGCCTGAAATTAGCTGAAACCCTGGAGAATGGCATGATTATTTTTTCCTGTTGGGAAGAGCATGGAGGAGGCAGCGTACCCATCATAGCTAAATTCATGTACGAGCAATACCAAATTAAACAGGCATTGATTTCAGATATCACCTGGATTACCGAGGGTGTTTTACATGGAAAAGGCGTGGCCATTTCCATGCGCGATAGAAATATACCGAGGCAATCTTTCGTGAATACAATAATTGCTATAGCTGAGGAATCAGATATCCCCTATCAGCTGGAAGTAGAAAGTGGAGGTTCCAGTGACGGGCGCGAATTACAGCAATCACCTTATCCTATCGATTGGTGTTTTGTGGGTGCCCCCGAAGATAATGTGCATTCTCCCAATGAAAAAGTACATAAAAAAGATATTGAATCCATGTTGGCGCTTTATCAGTTATTAATGAAAAAGCTTTAATTGATCACCCTTAGAATCTATGATACAGATACAAGATAAATCCTTCAAACCTTATATTCCGGAATCCAGAATATTAGCCCGCATTAATGAGCTGGGTAAAACAATTGATCAGGATTATGAGTATAAAAATCCACTTCTGATCAGCGTGCTAAACGGAGCTTTTATTTTTGCGGCTGATTTGATTCGCGCTACCACTATTCAGCCTGAGATTACTTTCATAAGAGTGGCTTCCTATGAGCAGCTTCAATTAACAGGCAAAGTGCAAGAGGTGTTGGGTTTGAAAGAAGATATCTCCGGGCGGGAGGTGATTTTAGTGGAGGATATTGTAGATACGGGAGAAACTTTGCATCATTTATTACAAATGCTTGAAACTTTAGGGCCTAAATCCGTTAAAATAGTGACTTTATTGCATAAACCTGAAGCGCAGGTGAAATCCAGAACACCGGATTATGTGGGCTTTGAAATCCCTCCAAAGTTTGTAGTGGGTTATGGATTAGATTACAATGGTTTAGGAAGAGAGTTGAGAGATTTATATCAATTAGCCTAATTTTCTTATTTTTTTGCAATAATATTTTATATTTGGTTTTTCAATAAATAAAAATATGTTAAATATCATCTTATTTGGACCTCCGGGAGCCGGCAAAGGAACACAAAGTGAAAAAATAATCAGCAAGTATAATTTAACTCATATTGCCACCGGCGATTTGTTCAGAAAGCACTTAGGTGAAGGAACAGAATTAGGTAAACTAGCTCAAAAATACATGGATGCCGGTAATCTTGTGCCCGATACCGTAGTAATTGGGATGGTAGATGAAAAGCTAAAGGAAGCCAATGATACTGACGGGTTCATTTTTGATGGTTTTCCACGGACAGTGACCCAAGCTAAGGCTTTGGATACTTTATTGAAAGAAAAAGGTGCCCCTATTGCAGGAATGATTGCTTTAGAAGTGCCTGAAGAAGAATTAAAAACACGGATAAAAGAAAGAGGTAAAACATCCGGCAGAAGCGATGATCAAGATGATGCCAAAATTGCCAATAGAATTAAAGTGTACACTGAAGAAACAGTGCCTGTCGCTAATTATTTTAAGGAGCAAGGCAAATTAGCCAAAGTACATGGAGTAGGTAGCATTAATGAAATTTTTGGTAAAATTAGTAAAGAAATAGATCAGCTAAAGTAAGTTAAACTTTAGTTGAAATCATTATAAAACCTGCATTGGAAACTAGTGCAGGTTTTTTTTGTGACGTGAAATTTAGTTTTTGATCTAGATTTGTAACCTCATAAATCGATAAAATGAATTTGTGATTAAATTATGATTGGTTTTGTTTGGTATGTTTAATATTTAGTAAGTGCAGATTGTATTTAAAGTGTTACAAATAATGCCCTCTTGCTGAATACACTCTTACCGTATCTATGTTAATAACTTTATAGATTAACCTATGTTCTTTATTGATCCTTCTAGACCAATAGCCGGTAAGATTATGCTTTAAAGGCTCAGGTTTTCCTGTACCTTTTAATGGATGGACATATAATTCTTCAAGAAGTTTGACTAATTTTTTCAGAAAAGGTTTATTTCCAGATTTTTTGTGATACTCAATATCCTTGATTGCTTGATTGGAAAAGTTGAGTTGAAATGCCACTAAATTCCAAATAACTTTTTGAGATCTTTTTTATCCACAGCAGAATAATTTCCATCTTCAAACTCCTTTTCACTTTTTTTTATCTTTGCAACAAATTCAGGGCTATAAGGCTTTTCTTTGGCAACTTCGAATTTTATTTTTAATGCTTTGGCAAATGCCTTTAATGCATTTTCTTGTTCCTTAGTTTCAGTATGTAGGATAATGGTATTGTTCATATCGGCTCAAATTTAATAATCTAATCAGTTAATAATTATTATTACAACATAAATTTAACTAAAAAGATGCAGAATAAAGCTTAAGATCAAATTTCACTCAAGCCACTTGTTAATTGTAAGTTTGAGTAATATTTTTTCATAAAATCCTCTTAAAAAAAGTAGCCGTCAGGACCCCTCCCAACGGCTTATTTCAACCAAAACCTTACAAAGTCATTAACTAACTCGATAAGATGTCATAAATATAAATACTAAAGTTTTAAATACAAACAGTTATTAATTATTTTTTCCTGTTTGGTATTTGTCTTTTCTTTGAATTACAACACTTTTAAAACCTGCTCTTTCCTATAGTTTTATTTCCATCAAAAATAAAGCTAAATTTGCACTTTCAAATTCTGCATTATGGCCAATCCAAACTTTATAGATTATGTAAAATTATGTTCTCGATCCGGAAAAGGGGGTGCGGGCTCCATACATATGAGGCGCGAAAAACATGTGCCCAAAGGTGGCCCCGATGGAGGTAACGGTGGAAGAGGTGGCCACGTAATCTTAAGAGGCAATAGCCAACACTGGACGCTGCTTCATCTGAAATATAAAAAGCATGTGATTGCTGAGGATGGAAAACCGGGTGAAGGTGGCAATAGAAGTGGAGCCGAGGGGAGTGACGTAATTCTGGAAGTACCTTTAGGTACCACTGCCAAAGATGCAGAAACAGGAGAAATACGTTTCGAAATAACTGAGGAAGGAGAGGAAGTGATCCTTACTCAGGGAGGAAGGGGCGGCCTTGGTAATTCCAATTTTAAAACGCCCACTCAACAAACCCCTCGCTACGCCCAGCCGGGTGAAGAAGGAATAATGGAGTGGATGATCCTGGAATTAAAACTACTGGCTGATGTAGGCTTAGTAGGTTTTCCGAATGCCGGAAAAAGCACCTTACTTTCTGTATTGTCAGCTGCTAAGCCCGAGATTGCTGATTATGCTTTCACTACCTTAACTCCTAATCTGGGGGTAATTCCTTATAGAAATGAGCTTTCATTCGTAATGGCCGATATTCCGGGTATTATTGAAGGAGCTGCAGAAGGTAAAGGTCTTGGTATCCGATTTTTAAGACATATTGAAAGAAATTCTATTCTGCTGTTCATGATCCCTGCTGATTCCAAGGATTTAAACAATGAGTATGAAATATTGATTAATGAATTGAAAAAGTACAATCCAGAATTATTAGACAAAAGTAGAATATTGGCTATTACTAAATCCGACTTGTTGGATGAGGAGCTAATGGCTGAGATGAAAAAGGAGCTACCGGAAGAGTTGCCAACAATGTTTATTTCATCTCTTACTAATTATCATTTAGAGGAGTTGAAAGACTTAATTTGGAAGACATTACAGGATTAAACTGATCCTATTAGGCAATTACACAAGAATTATTTGTATCTAAATGAAAATTAGAGGCCAATGAAATGCTTTTGTGTAATTCAATGTAAAAATCCATATAATGTCATATTGGCAGGAATAAGCTGATTGGCAGAATCATTGATACATCAATTACAAAATTATAGAGCAGATAATACAATGGCTAAAGAAGAATTAGACGAAAAAGAATTGAAAGCACAACAAGAACAAATTGAGCAGGAAGAAATGATGGCTCAGGAACAGGAAGCTGCTGAAAATTCAGAGGAATTGAGTGCTGAGGCTAGTGAAGAAGTTGCAGAAGAAGAATTAAGTGAAGTGGATAAACTACAGATTGAAGTTACAGAAGCAAAAGATAAATATTTAAGGTTATATTCGGAATTTGACAATTTCAGAAGAAGAAATGCAAAAGAAAGAATGGAGCTTATTAAAACAGCTTCTGAGGATTTAATAACTGATTTATTGCCGATTTTAGACGATTTTGAAAGAGCTGAAAAAGCCTTTAAAGAGAAGGCTGATGATAAAGCTTTGGCAGAAGGTTTTAACTTAATAAAAAATAAATTTGAAAAAACATTAACGTCCAAAGGTTTAACACCTATGAATAGTGAGCCCGGTATTGAATTCGATTCAGAAATACATGAGGCTATCACTAAAATACCTGTTCCTGAAGAGAAATTTAAGGGTAAAGTGGTGGATGTTGTTGAAAAAGGCTATTTATTGAACGAAAAAGTAGTTCGATATGCCAAAGTTGTAATAGGAGAATAAATTTAAGATGGCGAAAAGAGATTACTACGATATACTTGGTGTGAGCAAAGGTGCTTCGGATGAGGAAATTAAAAAGGCTTATCGGAAAGTAGCCATCAAATTTCACCCTGATAAAAACCCCGACAATCCTGAAGCGGAAGACAAGTTTAAGGAAGCGGCTGAGGCTTATGAGGTACTCCGTAACAAAGAAAAACGTCAGCGTTACGATCAATTCGGTCATGATGGTTTAAAAGGCGGTGCCGGTGGTTTCGGCGGTGGCGGTATGAATATGGATGACATATTCTCTCAATTTGGCGACATCTTCGGTGGCGGAGGTGGAGGCGGATTCGAAAGTTTCTTCGGTGGAGGAGGCGGACGTAGAAGTCGAGGCAGAAGAGGATCTAACCTCAGGATTAAGCTAAAACTCACTTTAAGCGAGATTGCACATGGTGCTGAAAAGAAAATAAAGGTTAACCGATTGGTAGCTGCCGATGGTGTTACCTATAAAGATTGCCAAACTTGTGGAGGCACAGGCCAGGTAAGGCGTGTGACCAATACCATGCTTGGTCAGATGGTTTCTGCCAGTACCTGCCCTACTTGTAATGGTTCAGGTAAATTTATCGACCAAAAACCACCGCATGTTGATAATACCGGATTGCAATCCAAAGAAGAAATTATTAGTGTGAAAATTCCAGCGGGTGTAACAGATGGCATGCAGCTATCTATGCAAGGCAAAGGAAATGAAGCCCCTATGGGTGGCGGTGCTGGAGATTTACTGATTTTAATTGAAGAAATAGAACACGAAGTATTAAAAAGAGATGGTCAGAATGTGATTTATGATCTTTATTTAAACTTTGTAGATGCAGTATTGGGCACATCTGTTGAAGTGCCGACCATTGATGGTAAAGTAAAAATCACCATAGAAACTGGTACGCAGTCAGGAAAAATATTAAGATTACGTGGTAAAGGAGTAGGTGATATCAATGGTTATGGAAGAGGTGATCAGTTAATCCATGTGAACGTATGGACACCAAAACAAGTAACTACTGATGAAAAGCAGATGTTGGAAAGCATGAGAGCATCAGAAAATTTTAAACCGCATCCTACTAAGGCCGATAAAGGTTTTTTTGATAGAGTGAAAGAGTTTTTTAATTAATAGAATTTTAATAGTTTTTATAGTGAAGGGTATTGAAGATTTGATCTTTGGTACCCTTTTTTATTATTATAGGGGGTAACTGTATTCCGATTATTAGGTCATCCTCTACGAAGTCCTTTGGACCCTATGAGGTTTAGTAAATCACCTAAGATTACTTCTACCATACGGTCGTACCTCTGGGATTTAGTAAACCAATTGTATTTCTTTCTACCAAATGGTCGTTCCTCTGGAACTCATTTTGAACCCTTTCTATCCTTAGTTTTAAGCGCAGCGAACTACGGATTATCAAATAAATTGAGTCTGTAACTCATCTAAAAAATACTGTAGTTATTGATCAGTGATTTTTTTACCAGAACCGAGTCCAAAGACTCTTCGTTATTGCTAAATCTTTAGAGCCCTGCGGAACTCTAAAGATAGGGATAGTATTCCTTTCTTCCATATGGTCGTTCCTCGGAAACTCATTCTGAATTCAGGAATTCTTAGCAACCGATTTATCATCAACAGTTAAACTTTGTGATCTACCATTTCCTTTCTCGGAGACAAGTACTTTTTTAACAACCAACCTATTAAAATAGTACTGAAAAATGAAAATCCACCATAAATAACGGCCATAAGCTCCATTTGATTACTTTTTAAAATGGCTGAAGCAATAAAAATGGCCAATGCAGAATTTTGTAATCCCATTTCAATGGCAATGGTATAATTACCATCGTGATGAATCCCCATTAATTTACTGATATAAAAACCAGCTAACATACCCACCAAATTCAGCAGTAAAAGCGGATAAATAAGATTATAATCACTCAAAATAGATTTAGCATTACCCCCATTTTCTGAGAATAAAGCAAAAGCCATGATACCAAAAAGCAAGGCAGGCATTAAAATAGCTAATGGCTTCCTTAACCTGTCGGTAAAGCTTTTTGGGGTATATTCATTTATTAAAATACCTATAATAACAGGGATAACTACAGTAAATAATATCTCCTTGAAGGTATCGATAAAATTGAGCGTTATTTCGGCATCTTTTCCTAAAAATAACCTCAACGCTAAGCTAACAAATAGCGGAATGGTGAAAATAATGGCAAAGCTATTGAATGAGGTAAGTGAAACAGAGAGGGCTGTTCTTCCTTTCAGCAAGTGAGTCACTAAATTTGAAGCAGTGCCACCCGGCACAGATGCAATTAAGATAAATCCTACTTTATATACTGGAGCAATAGGCCAAAAAAAGATAATTGAAAAGGCTAATATTGGTAACAGCAATAACTGACATGTCAAACCTGTAAGTATGGCTTTAGGGTGTGTAAAAACTCTGGTAAAGTTTTTAAATTTTAAACTCATCCCAATGCCTAGCGTAATAATGGCAATGGCGATAGGCATTAACAAATCACCTGTTATAATCATACTTAGGGCTTGCTTAGAAACTGATAAAGTTATAAGACTATTCTTAATTTGTCTTTTAACAGTGATTATTTATTTATAGTTTTTCAGCAGGTGCAAGCTTTTTGAGTGCAATACTTAAAATTCTTTGCACTAAAAAATCAATATTTTATTTTTTAGTGCTTTAGCCTCAGGCACCCCAACCCTGCCTGCCGCAGGCAGGTACTTCCCAGGCTTCAGCCTGCTTGCCGCAGGCAAGTTCGAAGTATAAGCATACTCCCGGATAGCCATCGGGACACTTTGCCTGGTTGTATTTGAGGCCCCTGAGACTTTTTAAGCAGGCCCTACTTATTTTTTAACCTAGATTAAGTATACGGCTTAAAATTGATTTAGGTAGCCGTAGAAAGGTTAGACGGCTAGCATAAAATAGGCAAATGTGTACTCAAGTGCTATATCAGCCTTGTTGACAATAATTATTAGCTTCCGTGTTATTAGGCTTTAAACCTAACAACTCACTTCATATCGTCAGCTAATCTACTTATTTAGAGGCTAGTTTTAGAGCTTGAAACGCCAATGATCTATAAACATTATCCGG
>JBBSPJ010000149.1:0-10165 GCA_038258905.1 Cytophagales bacterium | reverse complement strand
GTGTCCTGGTTAAGTTTTGCAAAATTACTGCTGTACTTTCTGCCTGTTAAAAGATTAGGATCGTAAGACGGACTATTTACAAATGCCAATATTTCACCTGTAGCGGGCTCAATAGCAACAATACTTCCTACCTTATCCTTCATTAAGTATTCTGCATATTTCTGCAATTCTAAATCTATAGAGGAAACTAAATTATTTCCTGGTACTGAAAGTGTATCGAAAGCTCCATCATTAAAGGATCCTTTTTCAATTCCTCGCACATTTACCAGCTTATATTTTACACCTCTTTTACCACGCAATTCTTTCTCATAGGCAGCTTCAATGCCACTAATCCCTATAAAATCTCCTTGCTGATAGTAATTAGTGGTGTCCCTTGTTAGCTGAGATTTGCTTACTTCTCCAATATAGCCTAATCCATTGGCCAGCACAGAGTCAGGGTAGCTTCGAACGGTACGGGCAACTGGGTAAAAGCCTTTATAACCCACTAATTCATCCTGAATACGGGCAAATTCTTCATTGTTCAATTGAGGAAAAAATAGCGATTGTTTTATGTAGGAATATTTTTTGGCCTTGGTTATTTTCTCTTCAAATTCCTGTGGTGTGATCTCAAACATAGAGCAGAATACTGCTGTATCTGGTACTTCCACTTCTTTAGGCACTACCATTATATCATATACAGGCGTATTATGAACAATGATTTTATTATTTCTATCGTATATTAATCCCCGGTAAGGGTATTCAATAACCTTATTAATTACGTTGTTTTCTGCCGCTATTTTGTATCGGCTGTCCATTACCTGAATAGAAAATAGTTTCACCAAAAAGATGAGGCCTATTCCTACGAATATAAATTGCAGATAATATTTTCTGTTTTTAATCATGCATACCTTCCTTTAGCATAAAATAGATATTGAATGATTACTAACACAAGAACAGTTAATAAAGTGCTGCCAATTGCTTTTAATAATACAAAAAAGAACATGTGGAATCCTCCGGCCTCTACAAAAAACACAATACAAAGGTGTAAAAGGGTTAATGGTATAGAATAAGCTAGAAACCATGATAAACTTAAGTCCTTCACTGCAGGATTTTCAATATTTTCATAGCCACCTCTGGGAGTAATAGCATTTAACCATAATGGTCTTAGATAACATAAAAATGTGCTGGCTGCCATATGAGTTCCTAAGCTATTATAGAAAACATCAATCACAAACCCTGTGAAAAAACCTATCAGCATTAAGTAGTTTCGACTGATATTTATAGGAAGCAACAATAAAAATCCCACGTAAATAAAGCAAAAGGCTTTATTATAAAGCACTAAATTTTGAGCAAATAAAACCTGAGTCACTATAAAAAGTAACCATATTACAATTTGCTTTATATTTAGGGTGTTAATCATTTATTACTGTAATAGATTGTTCAATTGAATCCTTTTCTTGCTTTAGTTTATTTCCTACAACATATACATAATCCAGGCTGTTAAAATCTACTGAAAGCGTGAGGGTGATTTCATAGAAAGTAGCGTTTTCCTTGATTTCGGCTGTTTCCACTTCTCCTATTTTTACTTTTGGGGGGAATACAGCATTGAAACCCGAAGTAAATACTTCCATTCCCGGTTCTACCTCTATATGGCGAGGCACGTATTTCAACGAAATTTTGGAGGGATTTTTACCATCCCAATTGGCAGTACATAGTGTTTCTTTTTCACCTAAAATGGCCGATATTAATAAGTTACCGTGTAAAGCTGAGTAACCGGTAGAAAAATTCTTTGATACGCTTTTTACTTTCCCCACAGCACCAAATGAATTTACAACCCCCATTCCTTCTTCAATTCCATCATTTGAACCTTTATTGAGGGTGAAATAATTGGTAAATCTGCTCACTGAATTATTTACTACTTTGGCTATGGTAAAATCGTACTGACCTGCCAAATATACCGGGGTCAAAAATTGTGTAGTGTCAACAGTTGGTTGTTTTTCTGCCAATGAGTTTCTCAAAGCCTCATTTTCTTCCGCCAGATGTTGATTTACTCTGGATAATTCAAAATAATCTGCTACCGACTGCTTATTATTATAAAAATTACCGGCTATAGAACTTGATGAGTTAAAATAAGATGCGCTGATATAATCATTGTGGTTGACAATGAGCCACCCACTCACCAATTGGAGCAAGAGAAGGATAAAAAATGCTCTGTATTGGTATATGATTTGAAATAACTTACGCATTAAAAGTGAAAAGTTTTATTTTAATATTTGCAAGGAGTAAAAATGGAAAAAGGAACACCGTAAAATTGTGTTCCCTTTTCTTAAATATATTTTATCTGGTAATTGCATTAACTCATCAATACTGCTTTGTAATGATTGATGTTTTTTAAGGCAATACCTGTACCTCTTACCACAGCTCTGAGCGGATCATCAGCTATATGAATAGGTAATTTAGTTTTTAGGGCCAACCTTTTATCCAAACCTCTAAGTAATGCACCACCACCGGTTAAGTGGATACCATTATCGTAAATATCTGCAGACAATTCGGGTGGAGATATCTCCAAAGCTTTCAACACTGCTTCTTCTATTTTAGAAACAGATTTATCAATAGCGAAAGCAATTTCAGAATAAGAAACCTTTATTACCTTTGGAATACCAGTCATTAAATCTCTACCTCTAATTTCGTAATCATCCGGACCGTCATCCAGTTCGGTTAGTGCAGCACCCACCTCAATTTTAATTTTTTCAGCAGAACGTTCACCTATTAAAAGGTTATGCTGCCTTCTCATATAATCTAAAATATCTTTTGTAAAAGTATCACCTGCCACTCTAATGGATTGGTCGCATACAATACCGGAAAGTGCAATTACTGCAATTTCTGTAGTACCACCCCCTATATCTACCACCATAGAGCCTACTGGTTGCTCAATATCAACGCCAATACCAATGGCTGCAGCAATGGGCTCATGAATCATATAAACCTCTTTTGCGCCAGCGTGTTCTGCTGAATCTCGAACGGCTCTTTTTTCCACCTCAGTAATACCGGAAGGAATACAAATTACCATTCTATGCGATGAGGGGAAAAAGCTTTTCCTTCCGCCATCGATCATTTTAATCATGCCACGAATCATATGCTCTGCAGCATGGAAATCGGCAATCACACCATCCTTTAGTGGACGAATAGTTTTAATATTTTCATGCGTTTTCTCATGCATCTGCATAGCCTGCCTTCCAATGGCAAGCACCTTGTTGGTGGCTTTGTCAATGGCAATGATGGAGGGCTCGTCAACCACAATCTTGTCCTTATGAATTATTAATGTATTGGCAGTGCCTAAATCAATGGCAATGTCACTAGATAAGAAATCGAATATCCCCATGGATAATTATTATTATATTATACTAAAAAAAACGCTTTCGAAATTTACAAATTTGTTTGGTAAAACATTCCATTCAACGAAATTATTTACCTTTTTATATAAAGCTTTTTTTATTTAATGTTTAAAATGCCTAAAACCCGTAGTTACCATACGCATTCCGTGCTTATCGCAATAGTCAATGCTATCCTGATCTTTAATAGATCCACCCGGTTGAATAATTGCTGTTATTCCTGCTTTACCTGCTATTTCTACACAATCAGGGAAAGGGAAAAATGCATCTGAGGCCATTGCAGCTCCTTTTAATTCAAAACCAAAATGCTTTGCTTTTTCTATGGCTTGCATCAATGCATCAACCCTTGAGGTTTGCCCAACACCACTTGAAAGCATTTGGTCTTTATTAGCTAAAATAATGGTATTGGATTTGGTATGCTTGCAAATCTTTGAGGCAAAAAGTAAAGCCTCTATTTCATCGGCTGTTGGCGCTTCTTTAGTGACTACCTTTAAATCTGCTTTACTATCAGTTTTTAGGTCTCTATCCTGCTCAATTACGCCATTCAATAAACTCTTAAACTGTTTTTTAGTGCTTAAATTCTGCTTTTGTTTTAAAAGGATTCTATTTTTCTTTCCTTTTAATACTTCTAAGGCCTCCTCTGAAAAGTCAGGTGCAATGAGTATCTCAAAAAATAAAGAATGCATTTCCTCTGCGGCTGCTTTATCTACGGGTTTGTTCGTGATTAACACGCCACCAAAAGCAGATAATGTATCAGCTGCAAAGGCTTTTTGGTAGGCTTCTTTTACTGTGCTACCAATGGCCATTCCACAGGCATTAGTATGTTTTAAGATGGCAAAAGCGGTGTCTTCAGGAAATTCTTCAATCAAACAAACTGCGGCATCCACATCTACTAAATTATTGTAGGATAATTCTTTTCCGTTAAGCTGATCAAAAAGTGCGGCTAAATCACCATAGAATTTACCTTCCTGGTGTGGGTTTTCACCGTATCTCAAACCCTGATTTTTAAGTATACTCTTTTTAAAGCCACTTAAGGTCTCATTTTTGTTGAAATAGTTAAAAATGGCTGTGTCATAATGAGAACTTACATTAAAAGCCTGGGCAGCAAATGCTTTTCTGTCGTCCATGCTTGAGGCGCCTTTATTCTCTCTTAATAATTCTTCCAAAGCGCCATATTGTCCTTTTGAAGATACAATTAACACATCCTTATAATTTTTGGCTGCCGCCCTGATTAAGGAAATGCCACCAATATCAATTTTTTCAATAATATCCTGCTGACTGGCTCCAGAAGCTACAGTAGCCTCAAAAGGATACAAATCGACAATTACTAAGTCAATCTCTGGTATTTCGTATTCCTGAAGCTGTGCTTTATCTTCTACATTATCTCTTCTGCCTAAAATACCTCCAAAAACTTTCGGGTGGAGGGTTTTTACACGACCACCTAGTATGGAAGGGTATCCTGTTAAATCTTCTACGGCAATTACTTTGGCTCCTTGCTCTTCAATAAATTTTTGGGTACCTCCTGTACTGTAAATTTTCACTCCTTGCTGATCGAGTAATTTTATGATCGGCTCCAGGTGGTCTTTATAATAAACTGAAATGAGGGCTGTAGTAATTTTTTTGTTGGACATGTTAATTGCACTTTTGTTATGAGATGCAAAACTAATTGAATTATATTTTTTTTATTCTATATGTGTCTTTTTTTCAGTCAGTTTTATTCTTTTTTTTGGAATTATCGCATTTATGCAATCAATACTGCTATTGGTTGGTTAGATTAAGTAGACAATAATTAGGATCGTAAAGCTTATAAATATTTCATGGATGACTTTTTTTGACAAAATATATAATAAACTTTTTTCTGACCGTAAAAATCAACTTTTGAGCCATCATACCCTCAATAAAAGTGATAAGGAAATGGCCCAATTTGAAAAGTGGCTAGCTGAGGAAAAACATAAAGATTTGATGCACAATATTCATCATGCCTATCATTTAAAGTTAACTGATATTGCTGATGAAATCCCGATTGTGATGTTCAGAAGTAAATATGCCAATGGGTTTGCTATTAAAAACAATGACGAAATCCTGAATAAACACTTTCCATTTATTATGGAATATTTTAAAAGGAAGATCATAGAAATAGGCTACAGGCAGGCTGGATCCGATAAAAAAGTAAAATCAGTTGAGGATTATGTATTAACTATTGAAAAATATTATTTGAAACCACCCTTACAAGTAGAGCCACCAATTGATCAGCTTTACGGTAATATAGCTCTGGAGCTTCATTATTTTAATGATATTCCGAATTACCTCAAGTTAACGGCCAGCATTTATTCCGACAGGATGTATAAGCCACATGAGGATTTCTCCGAGATGGTGGAGAGGTTGTTTGAATATTAAATTGCATCCGCAATTCCTGTGGCTCAAAAGACTTTGCTTGTTATATTAATACCATAAAGATTTTGTCATCATTTTTGATTTCCACGCTTTGCGTGGTTCAAAAATGTCGCCAAAATCGAGCACCCTTAACATTTAGAGCCTATGGTAGAAAATAGTGCTAAAGCTCGTGGTATACTACTCTAATAAATCTGTGCGATTGTCCCATGGAGGGGACTACAGGGGTGTTACTTGAGGAATTAATTGTAGTGTCGGCTGACAAAACTAAGTCTTGTTATATAGTAGACAAAAGACTAAAATTGGGTTACAAAATTATTGAAATTTAAGTTTCTCGAGGTTTTATACCTAATTTTAAATTTTAAAAACATCTATAAAAGCAAGAGGAGTTGTTTTTTCTTGATGGGGATTAGTCTAAATAAGTGCCAAAATTATGTTGTAACATTCCTTCTAATTCTCAATCACAGGATAATGCTGGTGTTTCTAAACTGGTGCTGGTTCCCGTGGACTGTGGCTCACAGTACACCTTGAAATGTATGCACTAAAAGATTTTGTCATCATTTTTGTTTTCCCTGCTGCGCGGAACAAAAATGCCGCCAAAATCGGGCAATTATTGTACCTTTTAACCCAGAGCTAAAGCACTGGGCTACCTCCCGATAGCTATCGGGAGGCCACAGGGCTTTGGTGTTACCTATTTTATAAATTAGTGGTAGAATTCATGTTGCAACACTCCTCATAGCTTCAAGAAGTGTTAAAAATTACGCCTTATTTAATTTAGTAATATACTCCTCAATTACTTTTGGATAATGCTGATGTTCCAAAACAAGCACTTTAGCAGCTATTTCTTCTGCCGTCATGTTGGGGTTGATGTCGCATGCAGTCTGAAAGATGATATTGCCTTCATCGTAATTTTCATTTACCAAATGGATGGTAATGCCGCTTTCTGCATCATTATTAGCCAACACTGCCTCATGCACAAAATGTCCATACATGCCTTTTCCACCATATTTTGGTAGTAGTGCAGGGTGGATGTTAATTATTCTGTTGGGGTATTTCTTGATGAATTCTGATGATATTTTTAATAAAAAGCCCGCTAAAACTATAATGTCTACCTCTTTTTGATTTAAGTACTGAATAATCGGTTTGTACATTTCAAATTCAGTCTTGGAAAACACCTGAGTTTCAATGCCTGCTTTTTGAGCCCTCTCTAAAACACCTGCTTTTTTCCTGTTGCTGATGACACAGACTACTTCAGCTATTGCAGAATTTTTGAAGTAATGCATGATTTTCTCTGCATTGCTCCCGGAGCCTGAGGCTAGAATGGCTATTTTGGTTTTTGAGGACATTTTAAAAAATAGGTTTACAAATATTTTTTGAATTCAAAAGTAGGGTAATTATTGATGATTTTTGATTTACTCTTAAAAAAACAACATACTCAATATCCCACTCAGCATAATAACTTTGCAAAAATTACTTAAGAAATGATAGTGCTTAATGGTATCTGCTAATCGTAACCGGTGGATAAAATAGATGACAAAAAAAGTGAGTCCTGAGAAGTAAATGTATAATATGTCGTTTTCTAAAAATTGTGTCATGTAAAAAATGAGGATATAAAAGAGCACAATTAAAATATATAAAAGCACTTTGGTTTTGCGAATACCCCAAACGATAGGTAGCGTTTTACAGCCAAAATTGGCATCGCCCTTCCAATCTTCCATGTCCTTTACAATTTCTCTTATTAAGCTAATGGAAAAGGCAAAAAGCGCATAAGTATGTACCAATACAGCCTTTTGCTGAAAATAGATGGCAATAATAGAAATAGACAGACCGGTTAGCATGGCCACTGTAAAATTACCCACAAAAGGGTATCTTTTTAGTAAGTTTGAATAAAGCCATAACATAAAAGCCACCAAAAAATGAATGATTCCGATCCGCCAGTCTAAAAAGGTACCTATGGCAATGGCTATAAAATTAAGGGCCGTATGCCAGAAAATAACTACCCTTCTTTTAATTACCTTACCCACAATCACACGATCGGGCTTATTGATATAATCGATTTTTACATCGTAATAGTCGTTAATGATATAACCTGCTGCAGCTAAAATTACGGTGCTGAAACTCAATAAAAATAAATCAATATTGAGTATATGTATGCCTTCTAATAAGAAAATTGCTGCCAGATATTGTGTAAAAACAATTATAAGGAGATTTTCTAAGCGAATTAATTTCACAAAGCCGGGAAAAGAAAAGTTTTTCGGTAGCTGTTGCGGTGGAGTCATACGCAAATATACCAAGAGAATACCGAAATAGATGTATGGGTAGGTAATAAGATAGTAGAAATATCTATTGTAGCTTAATTAGGGCTCGCTTAAAAACAGCAAAATTTTATAAAATCTGATTTATACTTATTTAATGATTATTCCGAAATAGTTTTTCAGCATGTGCAAGTTTTTTCAGTATAATACTTCATATTCCATGCACTAAAAAATCAAATATTGATTTTTTAGTGCGCTAGCCTCAGGCACCTCAACTACTTCCCAGGCTTCAGTTCGCAGCCCCGATAGCCATCGGGGCATCTTCACTTTGCCAGGTCGTATTTGAGGCGCCTGAGACTTTTTAAGCAGGCCCTAATTAACTATTATCCAGTATGTGCTGGCTCAATATTCTATAGATTTCCTGGAGGGTTTCATCTTGTGCCAGCAATTGCATATGCTTATCAAGGGTTTCTATATCTCCTCTTTTGGCAGGGCCTGTTTGTGCTTTTTTGGGTGAGAGCAATAAACTTTTTTCCACTGTTTCAACAATGAGAGGCTTTAAAAGGCTAAAGTCTAATTTAGCATCTTTTGCCAGTGTTTCGGAAATAGCCAACAGATGATTGGTAAAATTATTGGCAAAGACAGCTGCTAAATGGAGTTTGGCTCTTTGCTCGCTCGATACAAATTGCACATGCTTGCTAATACTTTTTCCTAAGTTTTTTAGAATTTCGGTGCCTTCTTTATGCTCACTTTCTATTAGAATAGGAATTTGTTCAAAATTAACCGGTCGCGATTTTGAAAAGCTTTGCAAAGGATAAAATACTCCGGAGGCCGCTGCAGCAGAATATTCTAATTCTTGTAAAGTTTTTCCCCCGGATGTATGAATCAATAAGCTTAAATCGGGTAAAATGAGTTCCTGAGCTACTGCTTGAATGGCATCATCCGGTAATGCCAGAACAAATATTTGGGAAGTACTGTCGGAAAAATCAAGACTAGTTTTTAAAGTAGCATCATATAAATTAGCCACTAAATTTTTGGCGGTAACTCCACTTAAAGAATAGACTTCCTTTACATAATGCCCGGCGTTTTCTAATGCTGGCGCCAGATGCCAGGCCAAATTGCCTGCCCCTATAAAACTAATATGGTAAGAGGCTAATTTCACTCAAGCCCCTTGGTTTTCATTTTATTGAATTCAGAATATCTTCTGATTATTGCCATTGTAAAACCTAACATCAAAACTAAAGTGCCTATCCATAACACATTAATTAATGGCTTATACAGTGCCTTTAAAATCACGTAGTCTTTTTGTGTGGTACTAACCGATAGCGTAAAAGAATTACTTTCAGGCTGTATACTTTCGATACTGACTTTTACACCAATTTCTCTGTTTTCATCAGGAATTCTGCCTGCCATGCTATTTCTAATGAGGTAATAAGGGTTAAGAATATAATCCTCTCCCTCTCCATAAATTTTTATTTGTGCTTTAACGGCAAAATCCTCACCTTTTAAGGCATTTCCATTTACCTCATCAACCTTATCTACCTTTTCTAAAACAGTAACGTAATCATTAAGGAAGAATTTTTCACCAAATTTAACTTCCACTTGCTTTGGTTCAGACCATTCAATTTCCTGTGTAGGATCTGGAACTGAAGACACATGCGTGTACAAGTCCTTATCCCATTTTCTTTGAATATCAGGTGAAGATATTAAACCTCCCATATCCGGATTGATTTGGGCTCTTGGAAAGAGTGAGAATTTCTTACCATTACTTTGCAAATAATCAACTTTATAATAGTGATTTACTCCATATACTTCCATGGTGTCTCCTTTCACAAAGGTTTTGCCATCCTTTTGTAAATCTCTTTTTAGTGTTTTAACATTTACAAAATCAGTATCTTTTAAATAAGAAGCTTTTACGTAGGCTCCATCCTCAATGGCTTCATAAAATCTACCTCTATATGTTAAAGTGTAATCCCCCATATTGATAGGATCATTGAGAAAAAGAATTTGATTAGTTTGATTAAAATCTTCCTCTACTTCAGTCGATTTAGTTAACAATAAACCTGATGTATTTTTTGAAACCGTAGAAGAATATCCTGAAGAAAAAAGGATTCCGATTAGCATCATCCCAAGTCCAATATGGGCAAT
>JBBSPJ010000148.1:0-10167 GCA_038258905.1 Cytophagales bacterium | reverse complement strand
CGGACATGGCAAAGCCTTGCAAGCGTAATTTGCTTGCGGTATTATTATCGCTTAATGCTTCATGAACCAAGTGGTGTGCTACGCCTGCTGATAATAGTTTAGCCAGTATTTCATGCGTTCGTGGCTTGGTAGAAGGGAATCGAAAGCTACCGGTATCTGTTAAAATACCCAGGTACAAAGGTGTTCCAATTTCTGAATCAAGGAGTGCCTCATTGCCCGACTGTTCCATGAGTTCCACAATCAGCTCAGAGGTGGAAGATGCAGTAGGTTCAGAAACGCTCAAAGTTGGGAAGTCATCAGGATTCAAATGATGGTCGATCATAATAGTTTTACAGCTAACCGCTTCTAGCAAGGCTTGCATTTCGGGACCTACTCGATTGGTGGCATTGTAGTCCAAACAAAATAACAAATCCGCAGCTTGAAAAGCTTCAGTAACCCTTTCCGGCTGTTCGGTCATTACAAGAAAAGCCGAAGTGTCTAACCAATCCAAAAAAGCAGGAGCTTGGTCAGGCTGACAAACGGTGGCTGTTTTTCCTAGTTTTTCAATAAAACGTAAGAGGCCTAATGAGCTGCCTATTGAATCTCCATCGGGAGATTTATGTGAAGTGATAACAATATGTGAGGCTGATTTAATTTCAGCAGCTATTTGTTGATAAATATTCATTTAATTTGATTGTGTTTTTGTATCAATTTTGATGTGAGGCCGCAAGGTATTATATTTAATTGGCTCATTTTAATTTTTGGGAGAAGGCTTTATCTTTGAATTAAACATATGATGTTTATTATCCCAATGCTATTAAGTTAAGACCATTTTCCTTCTCACTTCGGGGAAGGATGCAAGGATGGGGTCTAAAAAAAACTCAACTTAATAGCATTGCATATTATCCTTGGTTTGCTATATCAATTTCAATGTTGATTTTGTCATCATTTTTGATTTCCTTCGGATCAAAAATACCGCCAAAATCGGTGAAGGGTGGTGGTTTTTTTACCCAGGGTTTTCACCCTGCGCTACCTCCCGATCAATATCGGGGATCGCCCAATATGAGGCGTGGTTTAAATTAGGATGATTATTTTTTTGGGTATGACATTATCGTTTAGAAGGAATTGAAATTAGTATGACCGGCCTTGATTTATTTTAGGTACTTTTCTTAAAAAATTGGATTAGAAATAAAATGTTTGACCGCAGGGAGTTTTTTTATTTCCCAATTTATTTAAGAAAAATAGCGTTAAAAAATGAATCCAGCCTTGATTTTTTTGGATACTTTTTTCATTAAGGAAAAAAGTATCGCCAGTCCGGCGAGGAAAAATGCCTAAAAAAGGTAATATATCAAATTTTATCTGATCTATCTTTTAGATTATACGACTCCTTAAATCTCCCTACACACTTTCCTATGATCTGTGACCCACGTGAAATCACTGCAATGCTTGTAAATTACCAAACCTTGCTGGTTTATTTGACTCCTTGTAAAAACACACTAGTTTTATGAAGAAAAATTTTGTCATCATTTTTGATTTCCTTCGGATCAAAAATGCCGCCAAAATCGGTGAGGGGTGGTGCTTTTTTACCCAGGGTTTTCACCCTGCGCTACGAAGATTTCACCCCTCACGGGGCTTAGATTCAGCTTTGGCAGGCCTATTTTAGAAAGTAAAATTATGAAAAGAAAAATTTTTAAGAGGTATAATATCAAATATGTAATTCACTAAATTCCCCTCCACTCTTTCCCATGGACTGTGGCTCACAGGACATTAGTCAGAAATGTATCCAAAATCGGTGAGGGATGATGTTTTTACCCTAAGGCAAGCACCTTAGATTATGAAGATTTAGCCCGCTTTGAGGCTTTTCAGAGGTTAATTTACTAGTGAAAGATAAATTTTGGTTCATCATAAAACTTAACTTAGAACAGCTGAATAATAAACTTCTTATTAAAAAAATCAGCTGCTTACCTTCTTCAATTGAATGATTCCTAATCTATTTAGGACTTTCATAATCACATAGGTAGGGTCAATCTCATGCCATCTTACTCCCCCAAAATTTGGGTTTCCACTTCTTTTATGGTGGTTATTATGATAGGCTTCTCCCATCATTAAAAAATCGAAAGGAAGAAAATTTTTGGAAGTATCTTTTACTTGGAAATTTATATAGCCATAAATATGAGCGAACCAATTAATAATAGCGCCATGAATTGGAGCCATTAAAAATACCAAGGGTAGCAAAAACCACTGCCATAATTCCGTAGCAAAAAAGTAAAAGAAGGCAACGTAAACGGCAGCCCATAATACTCTTGAAAAGATGGAACTAGCAAAAAGATCAAAGTTTTTCCACTGAGGAACATTAACTGTATACTTCTCTTCCACTTTAATTCTTCCTTTATTAATATCTTGATAGATCTTTTTGGTTTTCCACATCATGGCAAAAAGAGTTTTATCATATTTTGGCGAATGAGGATCTTTCTCTGTATCCGCATGGGCATGATGTAACCTATGCATAATGCCGTAGCCATAAGCACTCAAATAACTACTACCTTGAAATATCCATGTTAAAACATAGGTGAGCTTTTCCATAAACTTAGACATGGTAAAAGTTTGATGTGCAGCGTATCGGTGAAGAAAGAAAGTCTGAAAGAAAAGTCCTCCGTACCATAGTACCAGGATAAAAATAATAATGGCCATTTTTTAATGGGTGTGATTAAATTAAAAATTAAAATACTTTAATAAATAGGGGGACTCGATAGGTATGTTTTAATACGAATTAAACTCCAATACAAATAACAGCAAAAGGTTTAAATTGTTCACGCTAAAAAGGAGCTTATGTTTTAAGATTGCTAATATTTTTTATCAAAAGAACAATGACTGATTCCTAACCAATTATTCTTTTTGTTCTAAAAAGTCTATTTTTCTAAATTAACTCAAAGCATTTATTATTATATTACATTTTAATGTATCAATTAATCCCTACTATGCGAAATTTATTATTGACATTGCTGTGCTTATTCCCAAGTATTCTGAGGGCTCAAGGCTCCAATTTTAATGTCGAATACTATGAGCTTTCCAATGGTCTGAAAGTTTATTTAAATGAAGATCAAAATGCCAGCAATGTGTATGGTGCTGTATGGGTAAATGCAGGAGGCAAAAATGACCCCGCAGATGCAACCGGCATTGCACATTATCTGGAGCATATGTTGTTCAAAGGGACAGATGAACTCGGTACGCAAAATTATGAAATGGAAAAAGTTCATTTAGATTCTATTAAGGTGCTTTATGATCAACTAGCCCTTATTGAAGAAAAGGTGGCAAAGCTAAAGATCCAAAAGATGATAAATGAGCAAGAATTGAAAGCTGCCAAATATGCCATCCCTAATGAATTTGATAGATTACTCAAGTCTATTGGGGGTAGTGGCGTGAATGCTAGCACCAACTATGACTACACTAACTATTATAACTACTTTCCTGCTAACCAGCTTTCTAAATGGCTGGATATTTATGCTCACAGATTTCAGAATCCTGTCTTTCGATTATTTCAGAGTGAGCTGGAAGCTGTTTATGAAGAAAAGAACAGAGCGGGGGATGATTTGCAGCGCAGAGTGTTCACCAAATTCAATGAATACATTTACGGAGACCATCCCTATAGCACGCAAACGGTATTGGGCAGTGTAGAACACTTAAAGAATCCTTCACTCACTAAAATGTATGAGTATTTCCAAAAGTATTATGTTCCAAATAATATGGCTTTAGTACTATGTGGTAATTTTGATGCTGATGAAGTAAAATCCATGATTGAGGCTTCCTTCGGAGAATTAAGAAGGGGGCAAGATCCTGAATTTCCTGAGTACAAAAAAAGCAGTTTTACAGGAAGAGAAGTAGAGAAAGTAAGAATTACGCCTATTAAGGTCGGCTTCATGGGCTATAAATTGGTTCCGGCAGTACATCCAGATCGACCTGCTTTAGAAATAGTAGGTGGCATGATGTCCAATAGTAACCAGACGGGCTTTATGGATAAAATGAATCTTAACAACGAGGTGTTATATGCTGGCGGAAATCAAGATTTTATGGAAGAAGACGGATCCTCTTTTATTTTTTATGTGCCAAAAGTATTAGGAGGAAGCCTAAAGAAATTTGAAGAAAAGATACAAGATGGTTTTCAGGATATAGCCGATGGTAATTTTACTGATGAGTATTTTGAATCCGTTAAGTACGGTATTTACAGAAATTTTAGTCTATCCTTGGAAGGTTTAGGAGCAAGAGGACGGTACCTGGGTTTAAGTTTTATTTACAATGTCGCTTATGAGGAATACTTATCTTTTCCAGATAAAGTAAGAAAGATTACCAAAGAAGAGGTTCAGAGGGTCGCGGCTAAATATTACGGTGATAATTATTTTACCCTACAATCCAGAACGGGTTTTCCGAAAAAGGTGAAACTTGATAAACCAGCATACAAATCTATTTCTGAACGCACAGAAGAAACCTCAGCTTATGCCAAGCAATTTCAGGCACTGCCTGAAAATCCGCCAGTACCTAATTTTATTGATCTGGAAAAAGACCTTAGTATTACAAATAATTATATCTATTATACTAAAAATAAGCTAAATGATATTTTCACCCTTCAATTGAGTATTGCTGGAGGGGTTACAAATGATCCACAATTTACTTTAGTGGCAGAAGCGCTCAACAATACGGGCACCACAGACCTTTCAGCCAATGAATTAAAGATGCAATTTGCAAATCTTGGTGCCTCCTATTACGTCAGCGCGGGTTATAATTCATTCGAAATTTCCCTCACAGGGCTAGACAATAAATTTAAAGAAACTTTATCATTGCTAGAATTATTACTGAGCAATTTTAACCCGAATGAAGGAACCGTAAATTATCTGTATAATCAGCGGAAGACCAATAACGAGCTTAATACCAACGATCCGGCAACAGCAGGAAGCATTCTTTATAGCTATGGATTATTTGCTGAAAAATCAAGCTATAAAACCCGAATACCAGCCAAGGAGCTTAAAAAACTGGATCCTTTAGTGCTAAAAGAAAAGCTACAGGTACTTTTAAGCAACGGCTTTAGTGCAATCCACTATGTGGGACAAAATTCGGAGAATGAATTGGTGAAAATGTTAGAAACAAAACCCTTATTCAAAAAAAATACTGTAGATCGCTACACATTTATGGAGGCAGAAGAGGTGGCAAAGACAACCTTTTACGTTGTAAACGATAAAAAATCGATTCAAAGTTATGTTTATTATATAGCAAATGGCGAGCCTTTGAATTACAAAGATGATTATAAAAAGGATGCTTTTAATTCCTACTATACTAATAGCCTCTCAGGCCTTCTGTTTCAGGAAGTAAGAGAATTTCGATCTCTGGCTTATGCAACAGGAGGTAATTATATTGACCCTACCTATGAACCGAAAAAAAGAGGCAGATTAGTGTTGTTTACGGGCTCTCAGGCTGATAAAACAGTGGATGCAGTAGAAGTAGTATTAGGATTAATTAATGATATGCCAGTTTACGAAACTAGGCTTCCAGCCATTAGAGAAGGCTTATTATTGACTTCAAGCTCTGATAGACCTACTTTTCGACAGCTATCGCAGACTGTGGAATCGTTTATGAAAACGGGTTATTCTCAAGACCCTAATAAAATCAATTTTGAAAAATATCTTACGCTGGAGTTTGAAGATATCGTTTCTTTTTATGAAAAGAACATTAAAGATAAGCCGGTAACTGTCACTATTTATGGGGACGTATCGAAGTTCGACCTCGATAGATTAAGAGCTATGGGTACAGTAATTGAGTTGGAGATAGAAGACATTCAAGTAGAATAAACCTTTGACTTTAATCTTTTACACTATTTTAAAAAAATAAAACCTGTTATTTATCAGGACTCATTGTCATAACTATTTTAGGGTATATTTTACTGTTTAAACTAGCTATTAGAGATATTTCTATGAGCCATATCCTTTAAATTGTTTATCTTCAGAGTTTTAATATTAAAATAACATTATACTAATCACTATGAAAACATTTTTCTCACTCACCATTGCAGCGTTATTTATACTGAGTTGCACAGATGAAAAACCGAAAACATCCAACAATATTAAATATGTAGCCATTGAAGGAATAGACTCCAGCAGGAATCCCGGTGATAATTTCTTCCAGTATGTTAATGGTATTTGGTACGATTCTGTCTCCATTCCCGAAACACAGGCCGGGGTGGGAGCATACCGCTTTATGAATTATCCCCAAAGATTACGCCTTCAAAATTTATTGGACAGCGTCTCTCAATTGGACAATCCCAAGGGAAGTGTCGCACAGAAAGTGGGCGATTTCTATGCAGCAGGAATGGATACCACCACCATCAATCAAAAAGGCTATCAACCTATTGAGCCTATAATTTCAGCAATTGATGCTGTACAGGATATTCAATCTTTAATGAGCTATGTAGCAAGGCAGGCAAAGCAGCAAAACAATTCTATCATTGGATTCTACGTGGGCCCGGACGATAAAAATAGCAAAATCAATATTGCCCATGCGTATCAAACCGGCCTTGGCTTGCCCAGCAGAGATTATTACTTCGATGACAATACTTCGAGCTTAGGAATCCAGAAAGCTTATAAACAATATCTGACCACACTTTTTGAATTAAGTGGAACGGAATCTGGCCAAGCCCTAAAAAATGCCAATACCGTTTATCAAATTGAAAAGCAAATAGCAGCATCACATAGAACCCGAGTGGAGTTGCGCGATGTAAAAGCCAATTACAATAAATTTTCAGTAGCAGATTTAGATGGAATGCACCCCAACATCGGATGGAACCAATTGCTAGAAACCATGGGAGCAAAAACTGATTCTGTAGATGTAGGTCAGCCCAACTATTTTGAAAAACTGAATGAAATGCTGGCTGGTATTCCCATTGAAGACTGGAAGTTGTATCTGAAAGCGACAAGCCTGCGGAACTATGCAGCCGATCTGAGCAAGGATTTCGTGGATGCTGAATTTGCCTACACTAAAGTAATCTCAGGACAGTCCGTTCAAAGAACAAGGGGTGAAAAAATGGCAAGTGCTGTAGATAATATGCTGGGTGAAGCTTTAGGACAGTTATACGTGAAAAAATACTTCCCTGAGTCTGCAAAGAAACGCATGATGGAATTATTGGATAATGCGCAAAAGGCTTATGCCAACAGAATAGATAAGCTGGACTGGATGACTGATAGTACAAAAGTAAAAGCGAAAGAAAAGTTATTCGCCATCACCAAGAAAATTGGCTATCCCGATGAATGGAGAGATTATAGCAAGGTAGAAATTACTCCGAATGATTATTTTGCCAATTTACTATCTGCTTCGAAAGCTGAATACGAATATAATTTAGCGAAACTGGGTCAGCCGGTAGATAAAAAGGAATGGTATACCACGCCATCTACGGTTACGGCTTATTATAATCCTTCTGGCAATGAAATTGTATTTCCTGCAGGAATTTTACAGCCACCTTATTTTGATTATGAAGCCGATGATGCTTTAAATTATGGTGGCATCGGCATGGTGATAGGCCATGAGTTGACCCATTCATTTGATGATCAGGGAGCGCAATTTGACAAAGAGGGCAATGTGAAAAACTGGTGGACTGAAGCCGATTATAAGAAGTTTAATGAGAGAACGCAGGCGGTAATTGATCTTTACAGCTCTTTCAATGTGTTAGATACATTGCCAATCAACGGAGCCATGACAGTGGGCGAAAACACTGCAGACCTTAGTGGTTTGGCTGTAGCTTATGATGCCTTCAAAATGACCGAGCAGGGTCAGGATACGACTAAAATCGATGGTTTTACCCCGGATCAGCGCTTCTTTATGTCGCTCGCCAGAATTTGGAGAGTAAAAATGAAAGAGGAATATCTTCGCTTATGGATTAAGACCAATTCACATTCTCCGCCAATGTGGCGCGTAAATGGCCCATTGATGAACATGCCGGCCTTTTATGAAGCCTTTGACATAGCTCCTGGTGACAGCATGTATTTACCGGAAGAGGAGAGAGTAGCGGTTTGGTAGGCTAAAATTTATTATCAGTTGCCGGAAATGAGCGCAGGAAAAGCTTGCGCTCATTTTTGTAACTTTCAATTGTTAACATTGTCATTCTCTTTCCCAATTCCAAAGACAAATAAATTCACCCAAGAGCTTAAAATGCGGGCTATGAAATAATTGAATTGGTGTGTTAGGCCTAACTCCTGATGCTTTATCAATTCATCTATTCAGTACCAAGTATCATAGTCCAGTAGGCTCCCTCATCAGAACGAGCTACTCCAATTACGTTAGCATTACTTTTCATAATATTGTTACAGTGCCCAGCACTTTCCATCCATCCTTGAATTACTGCCGATTCCGTGGAATATCCAATAGCAATATTTTCACCAATTGCGGTACCACTAAAGTTTGTCTCGCGCACTCTGTCTTGGAATTTACGGCCATCTTCAGATGTATGGCTAAAATAATCATTGATTTGCATATCATTACTGTGATCTAAGGCGGCCTTGGCTAAATCCTCACTCCAAAGAAGTTTTTCTCCAGGACTGTTTTCTTTAGCTCCGCAGTCAGTTCCATTTGCTCTTTCGTCATTTATCAGTTTCATGATAGCGTTAATGTCCAGATTCACTTCTATAGAACTATCAATATCTGGGTCAAGATCATTTTCGTCAGCACTACAGCTAAATAGTACAAAGGTGAGGAATAGCAGACCACTTGTAAAGGCTAAGTGTGTATTTCGGATAGATTGAAACATAGTGATAAGAATTTGTAAGTAATTAGTGGCAGTTTTAAGTAGTGACATGTCTTGCCATAATTAACTTGCTAAGTTAAAGCAGAAGAAATCAAAAAGCAATATAGTTTTTTATTGAAAGATAACGTCATAAGCCTTGCTGGCCTTGATCTTCCGTTAAACTTGAATCTTTTACAACCTTATGCTCAAATACATCGTGTAAAACTATATTGTGCAAAATATTAATTGAAATACAGCAAAAAGTTAAGAATGGACGACCCATTAAAATTAGAAACACAAATCTGTTTTCCCGTGTATGTGCTTTCACGAGAAATTACCAGTTTATACCGACCAATGCTAGATAAGTTAGGTTTAACTTACCCGCAATACTTGGTATTGTTAGTCTTATGGGAATGGGAGCAACAGTCCGTCAATCAATTAGGAAAAAAACTTTATTTGGATAACGGAACACTAACACCGCTCTTAAAAAGGATGGAACAAAAAAAGCTAATTAACCGAGTGCGCAGTACAGAGGATGAGCGAGTGGTCTTAATTTCTTTGACTGATTTTGGGAAATCTTTGGAGGATAAATTGCGCTCTACTCCTGAACAGTTAATAAAAGCTTTAGATGCCCAAATAGAAGATTTGCTGGAACTAAAAAGCGTAGTGAACAAAATTTTACATAAAGCTAAATAGCAGGTACGGTTAATACTACAAAACGGTACCATCAAAGCAGCTGCTTAAATCAGCAGTTGAACTAAATCTTAATTTTCATAAATAATAATAATATGACTAAAGAAAAACAAAATGTATTGATAGCAGGTGCCAATGGCACCACTGGGAGAATTGTTGTGAATTTACTAAAAGCGTCTGAAAGCTATACTCCTATAGCTATGGTGAGAAAGCAGGCTCAAAAGGAGCAATTTGAAGAGGAACAGGTAATGGCAGTACTTGGTGATTTGGAAGAGGAGATAAGTCATGTTGTAAAAAATGTGCATAAAGTGATTTTTGCGGCTGGATCAAAAGGCAAAAATGTGATAGGAGTTGATCAGGAAGGAGCCAAAAAATTGACTAAGGTAGCAAATGATGCTGGAGTAAAGAAATTTGTGATGCTAAGTACTATGGGTGCAGATAACCCTTCTGTAAGTGAAGAGATGGAAGAGTACCTGAAAGCAAAACAGAATGCTGATGAATATCTGAAAGATAGTGGATTGGCTTATAGCATAGTGCGGCCAGGAGCATTAACGGATGAAGATGGAACAGGCAAAATCAAGCTTAAACAAAAGTTAGAAAGCTTTGGGGAAATTACAAGAGCAGATGTTGCCAAAACGCTGGTTGAAGTCTTGGAAGACGGTATCATGCAGAATCAAGTTTTTGAAATAGTAGCCGGTGATGAAGCTGTGGCAAAGGCAGTGCGCCAGGCTTAAATG
>JBBSPJ010000147.1:0-10174 GCA_038258905.1 Cytophagales bacterium | reverse complement strand
TAAACCAGCAAAATAATACCAATCATTGTCCTCCCAATTCCCAAACTGGTAATTAGAATTTTGTTTATTTTGTATCTCTTCTTCAGATATATTATCTAAATAATCATAAAATAATTTACGAGCTGAAAATTCAAAATTCAAGGTCCATAGTGGATTAATGCTATATTTAATGCCCCCACCAAATGGAATCATGAGTTGTACATCGCTATATTCCGCATTTTTTTCTACTCTATTAATTAAAAAGAAACCTGCTCCTACGCTTAAATAAGGGCTAAATTTCACCAGGTCTTTGCTGGTTCTGAAATCAAGAAAGTCGTAGTTCATTTGTGCTGACACTTCAGTTATGAAATCTCTGAAAGAGGCATTTCTTACTTCCGCTAATGGATCTATAGGGTTTTTATCGCTACCTTTAATAGTTCCTGCCGCCAAAGCTAATTTTCCGCTCCACCCATTTTGGTAGTTTCTGATATAGTAAAATTGTAAACCTGGTGTTTGTTGCGTTATATCATAAGTGCGGGTTAAATCACCTGTGTAGTTAAAGCTAGCTAAACCACCTCCTATCTCTTTCGATTGTGCGTTTACAATCAATGATGATAGTGTTAAGATTAAAACTAAAAAAGGAAAGCAAAAATGCTTTCCTTTGAAGAAAGTATTTTGAATCATAAATTACCTGAATTTTGCATTTCTAACGAATGAACGTCCAAGAATGTATGTTAATTGGATATTTGTTATAATATAAATGTCATTATCATTACTATTTCCTCTAATATTGCTTCTAGGGTCATTATTACCTTCACCACCAGCATTTCCATAGCCTAAAGCTCTTCTCCATTCTAAATCAGATAGGTTGGAACTATAATTAGCAACATTCGAATTGTAGGTAAAATTTCTTATTTGGTCAAATTCAGCTTGCGTAAACTGATTAGATTTATCTGACATTGCCATAGCTAAAGCAGCATTTGGATCAGAGGGATCTCCAAAGGCACCTAAATCAACATACTCGCCACTTACATCATCCAGATAGTCCGTAAAAGTATGACGGTAGCTTATTTCTAAGCCTAAGTCGAAATTATTGGTGAGTTTGTACCTAATTCCTAATCCTACAGGTATCACAATTTGAATGCGACTGTAAGGTGTAGGTAAATCTTTTCCATAGGCAGCTAAATATTCTGCTCTGGTTTCATCATTTAAAAATTGACCCTCGGTACCTAAATTTCTTAAGCTTACCCATTCACCGGCTTGTTCAAGTGGGTAATATCTAGGATTATCTCCACCCGTAAAGTCATTAGGATTAGCTACTTTGTAAGCGTCTCTGGAAAAATATTCTGGCACCTTTGCTTTAGGATTATGATACAAAATACCTATACCACCAAAAGCATAAATATTTAAAGGTGCTCTTTTGGTATACCTTCCACTAAACTTAAACATATCAACTTGAGCTGTGAGGGACAATTCGATAATATCGTTTCGGAAACTTAAGTTCCTCAAATATCTATTAGCATTTTCTTGGGTAAAAGCAGACGTACCTACAGTTTGTACATCACCTGATTGCATTCTACCATACATTAAATTGGCTCTCCAATGATAGCGATCACTAAATTTTTGTTTTATGAATAAGTTGAGACCTGGACGTGTTAATGAAAGTTTTGTACTTGCAATACCAGAAGTAGGTGCCATATCACCAAAATAGTTGAGCGAATTAATTCCACCCCCTATACCGTAATAAGATATAGCTGGATTAAAGATTTTTTTATTTCCTGCAAAAGAACCTATATTTCCTCTTCTTCTTCTTTGTGCATCGGCAGATTCCGGTAAGATAACCAAAATGGCCATTAGGAAGGTAAATGAAAGTATTAATCTCTTCATGTAAAATTTCTTAATCAATTAAAAAGCAAAAGTAAGACAAATATTTTAAATTAATGAATATCAATTTCTTAAATCTAATCCCCAGTTTAATTTCTGCCTTAATGTATCAAAATAATTTGAATGACTAAACGTAATAAGTTTTGCTTGAAAATCCTCTTTTCTTACAGCTAATTTCACAGTAGAATCGACAGACTCCGATTTTGAGTCGAGGGATATCAAAAATTTGTTGCTGCGACCTTCAATTTTAAAAGAAATTTCGCTCTGGTCGGAAACTATTAAAGGTCTAACATTCAAATTATGAGCACTTACTGGAGTGATCACAAAATTATTAGAGTGTGGCAAAACGATTGGGCCTCCACAACTTAGAGAATACCCAGTTGAACCTGTAGGTGTACTCACAATTAAACCATCTGCCCAATAAGAATTTAAGTACTCTCCATCAATATACGTGTGTACTGTAATCATGGAAGAGGAGTCTGTTTTAAGAATAGTAAACTCGTTTAAGGCAAAGCTAGTTTGTTTAAAAACTGGTGCATCAGTTTCCAGTTTAATTAAAGTTCTACAATCTAATTTGTAATTTTTATTCACCAAATCCTTGAGGGCCTGCTGGATTTTATCACGAGGTGTGGTAGCCAAAAAACCTAGTCTCCCTGTATTTATTCCTAAAATAGGGGTTTCCAATTCACCTACTAAAGCTACCGCCTCCAGCAAAGTGCCATCACCGCCTAAACTTATTAAACAATCTGTTTTAAGTGCCGGAGTAAGTTTTTTGAAAGTTTCAAATGGTTTATAATGGGGAAATGATTCAATAAATTTATCTGAAAATTGTTTTGATAAAATAATACTAATATTCATTTCTAGTAAAGAATCAATTACTAATTGAATATAGGGTTTCACCTCATCGTTAAATACTTTTCCGTGTATAGCAATCTTCATAACAATTAAGCGTCCAGATATCTCATTAAAATGTCTAGTCTCTCTTTTTCATTAGAAATCCCTTTAACTTCCTGGTATTTGGCTACTACTTTATAGCCAAACCTCTCCATTGTGGCAATAATATGTGATAAATCTTCCTTATTTAATTTAAGGGTAAGCCTAAATTTAGAAGGGTTATTAGGGTCAATATTCATGCTTGAACCTAATATTTGTGCATTATTAGATTCTACTAACCTGCTAATTTCACTTAGAGAATAATCAATCTGATTGATGGATAATACCAACACACCTCCCTGGCTTTGTATTGTGGCAGATTGGGAAAAAACTGATAATGCATCTGAAAGAATGATTACACCCTTATAATCAAGGTCATCATCCACCACTGCTACCAAATCGAAATCATTGTCAGTGGCTTTTTTTACTCCATCATAAATATGCTGAGAAGTCTGGATGAAACAGTCTTTACCCGGTAAACTAAAATCTTGAACTTTATGGTCTACATTATTTTCGTCAATGATTATATCTTCCGTTAAAAATCCCAAAAATTTACGCTCATTCACTACAGGTAGCGAGTGCAGGCGTAGTTCCTCCATCCAAACTAATGCTTTAGAAGCATCATCTGTTAACTTAAGAGGTGGGATCATATCGTTGATTAAATCAATTGTCATTTTATCAAGTTAAAATTTCTGTTTGCTGTAAATACTCTTCTAAAATCTCATTAAACTCTTCAGATCTTTCCATCATTGGAGCATGCCCGCATTTATCAACAAATTTTAAGGTAGTGTTCGGTATTAATTTATCAAATTCATGCGCTACCATTGGCGGTGTAATTGTATCATTAAGTCCCCAAACCAACAAGGTAGGGGCTGTAATGTTTTTAATCTCATCTGCCATATTATGCCTTTGTGCTGATTTTGCAATGGCTACAATTCGCATACATTTCGGAATGCTTTTGGTCGTTTCAAAAACTTCATCTACTAATTCTTTTGTAGCAGTTTTAGGATCATAAAAAGTATAAGCTACCCTTTCCTGAATGTATTCATAGCTTCCTCTTTTAGGAAAAGAACCACCCATTGTATTTTCAAATAATCCCGAGCTACCTGTTAAAACCAGTCTTTTTATTTGTTCAGGATGCCTTAAAATGTAAATTAATGCTACATGTCCACCCAAAGAGTTGCCAATAAGGGTCATTTGATCAAGGTTTTTCATTTTCACAAAACCTTCTACAAAATCAGTTAAAGCACCTAATCCCGCTTGCTTTATGGGCATTTCATAAATGGGCAGTAACGGAATTATTACTCTATAATTCTTAGAAAATCTGTTTACTACTCCTTCCCAATTACTTAAGGCACCAAAGAGTCCATGTAATAAAACTAATGGCTCACCTTGTCCTTCATCTATAAAACTATACTCTCCTTCTTTATGAATCTTCATTTACTCTAAAATTGTGTTGACAAAAGATACCTTAATTTTATTACCTAATCATCAACTATTCATCAAACGCTTTAAAATTTTATTTGTTAAATATATTAAAATAGTTGTAAAACCTACAATATTGCAGGTATTGCTTTATTAATGGTACTGTGTATTTTCGACCAATTGCCTAAAATTTCAATACCAAACTCAGTAAGAACAGCCTCAGGATGGTATTGTATACCACAGATTGGCAGCTCTTTATGCTCGAAAATCATTAATTCCTCTTCCTCAGTTTGTGCTAAGGGAATTAAATGAGTGTTTAAATAATTTTTCACCACCAAAGAATGATAGCGCACCACATTCCATTGATTAGGTAAACCATTAAAAATAGGGTGCTCCTTTGTTTTATATATTAAAGATAATTTCCCATGCATTGGCTTGAGGGCTTTTTCTACTGTTGCACCATAATATTGCGCTAAGGCCTGGTGCCCAAGGCAAATACCCAAAATGGGTAATTTTGATTCGAAAAAATTAATATAATCCATTAAATACCCTGCCTGATCCGGAGTGCCAGGGCCGGGAGATAAAACAACTTTAGTAAAGTTAATATCAGGTAAAGCTTCTGGGGCAACATCATTTCTTACGATATGGCATGTTTCGCCGAGTTGCTCAAAATAATCAACCAGGTTATAGGTGAAAGAATCAAAATTATCAACTAATAGGATCATTCTTTAAATTTAGAATAGGAATCTTGATTTTAAGCTATCAAAAACTTCTTGGATAAACGGTAAATAGGCTGAAAATAAATCTAGTAGATATGGTGCAAATGAGGCCAAAGTAGGATAAATATAGGTTCCTTCAGCCATTTCTGCTGAAATACTTATATTTATAGATTCTGCTAACCACAAAATTAAACTTACACCGAAAGCCCATTTTATTAAACCTAAAACAGCACCTGCAAAATTATCTAAGCCACCCAACAAGGTCATATCCAACACCTTCTTTACTATTTTACCTGCCAAATTAACGATTAATAGAATGGCAATAAATAATAGAATAAAAGCAATGATAGGCAAGGCAGTATCCCATTTCTCGAAATAAGGCTTTAGTAACTCGATACCAAAATCTAATAATTTAAAAGCCCCAACAATGGCTAATAAAAAAGCTACCAAAGAGACAATTTCAAGTAGTAAGCCTTTTTTATAACCTAAGTAGGCTCCAAAAATGAGCGGAATTAAGAGAAGAATATCTAAGGTCTTCAAGAATTTAACAGCTTTTTAACCATCATTGATATAGCTTTTCCATCAGTTTTTCCAGCTAACTCTTTTGTAGCCATGCCCATTACTTTGCCCATATCGGAAGGACCGGAAGCTCCTGTTTTTTTTATAATTTCTTCCAATTTACCTTGTAGTTCAACCTCACTCATTTGTTTAGGCAGGTATCGCTCAATTATTTCCAACTCCACTAATTCTGCATCAGCTAATTCCTGGCGGTTATTAGCCTGGTAAGTTTCGGCAGATTCTTTTCTTTGTTTGGCAGCACGCATCAATAATTTCATTTCTGCATCCTCAGTAAGCTCTTCCTGAGCACCTTTTTCGGTTTCTGCTAGTAAAATCATTGACTTAATGGAGCGTAAAGCGGTTAATTCCTCTTTATTTTTGGCTTTCATTGCTACTTTAATATCTGAATCAATTTGTTGTTTTAAGCTCATAGTAAATTTTTAAAATCATTATCTTGCGCACAAAGTTATCATATAAAACTAAAATTATGACAAGACTAAGCGTCAATATCAATAAGATAGCTACAATACGTAATGCACGAGGTGGAAACAACCCAAATATAGTACAAGTTGCAAAAGATTGCGAAAGGTTTGGTGCCCAGGGGATTACAATACACCCTCGACCGGATGAAAGACACGTAACCACCCAGGATGTGTATGACTTACAGCCAGTGGTAACTACGGAATTTAATATAGAAGGCTACCCCGATCAAAGGTTTTTAGATTTTATAAAAGAGTTAAAACCCAGTCAGGCCACTTTAGTACCAGATCCTCCGGGAGTGCTGACCTCTAATGCAGGCTGGGACACCGTAAAGTATAAATCTCTCTTGGAAGAGGTGATTGCTGAGATTAAGAAAAGCGGTGTAAGAACTTCTGTTTTTATCGGAACAGAAAAAGCACTGATTGAAGGAGCCGCCAAATGTGGGGCCGATAGGGTGGAATTATATACAGAACCTTATGCCGCCAATTACGCTAAAAACAGGGGTGAGGCTGTTAAACCTTTCGTAGAGGCTGCACAAATAGCTTTAAACTCAGGTATGGGACTAAATGCAGGGCATGATTTAAGTCTTGAAAATCTGAAATATTTGAAAGAACAAATTCCTGAATTAGATGAAGTATCTATTGGGCACGCCTTGATTTGCGATGCACTTTACTATGGATTAGAGAATACCATTCAGTTATATTTAAGGGAATTGAAGCAATTTTAAGGGCAATCAACATTTAAATTTATAGCAGGTTTAAGAGAGCAGGATAGCAGTATTTTTTTTAGAAATTAATATTATAAAAATGAAATTACATTTTCAGGAATTGGGTGAAGGAAAACCTATCATTATATTACATGGATTATTTGGTTCCTCAGATAATTGGTTAACTATTGGTAAAAAATTGGCAGATAAATATAAGGTATATTTGCTGGATCAGCGTAACCATGGTGACTCGCCTCATGCTGATACTCATAATTACGAGGAGATGTCAGCTGATCTGAAACAATTTATTGAAGATCATAAAATTGATAAACCACATATTATTGGACACTCTATGGGAGGTAAAACTGCTATGTACTTTGCAGTGAAAAACCCTGATTTGTATGATAAATTGGTAGTGGTGGATATTGCACCTAAAGCTTACCCTGTTCATCACGATACTATTTTGGAGGGACTAAACAGTATTAAATTATCCGAATTAGAATCCAGAAACGATGCGGATAAAGCACTAGCAGAGTTTGTTCATGAAAAAGGAGTGCGCCAGTTTTTACTAAAGAATTTGACAAGGGGTGAGGATAAAAACTTTGTTTGGAAAATTAATTTGCCCGTTATTGAAAAAAATATAGAAGATGTAGGTAAAGGTTTGGAAGAAAAATTGGCCACTGAGAAAGACACCTTATTTATAGGGGGTAAAAATTCAGATTATATAAAAAGCGAGGATCATATTGCCATCCTAAATTTCTTCCCTAATTCAAAAATAGAAATGATAGAAGGAGCAGGACATTGGATTCATGCAGAAAAACCCGAGGCCTTTTTAAAGGTACTTGAGGATTACTTAAAATAGACAACATTATCAAACTCTCCAAAGATTAAAAAACCATATAAAACATAATGAAAAAAGGCATTCTTTATTTAATTCCCACAGTTATATCACCGGAAACCGAAACTAAAGTTTTGCCTCCAGAACTCACTCAACTATGTAATAGAATCAATTATTATTTGGTGGAAAATATACGCACTGCAAGACGCTGTTTGAGTGCTATGAAAATTAAGCAGCCTATTGAGTCACTTGAATTCCATGAGTTAAGTAAAAAAACTAAACCGGAGGAAATAGCTAAACTGATGGCTCCTTTAATGAAAGGTAAATCTGTAGGCATCATGTCGGAAGCTGGCTGCCCGGGCATTGCTGATCCCGGTGCAGGGGCTGTGGCTTATGCCCACCAAAATGGAATTCAGGTGGTGCCTATGGCAGGGCCTTCCTCCATATTTATGGCATTAATGGCATCAGGGTTTAGTGGTCAGTCCTTTGCTTTTCACGGATATTTGCCAATAAATAAAGGGGAAAGAATTCAAAGCATTAAAAATTTGGAAGATTTGGTATTAAAAACGGGCCAAACGCAAATATTTATGGAAACACCTTATAGAAATAATCATTTGCTGGATGATATACTGAAAACTTGTTCTGGTGATTTAAAATTATGTGTAGCCAGAGATATATCAGGCTCTAATGAGTTAATACAGGCCAAGCACATCAAAAACTGGAAAAATAAACCAGATTTGCATAAACAGCCTTGTATATTTTTACTATCAAACAGCTAAGTTTGAATATTATAATTTAAAATAGTGTTTAATAAATCTAAATAGTCTGTTAAATTTGCCCACTGAAAAAAATAAAATAACACATGCCATATTTATTTACCTCTGAGTCTGTTTCGGAAGGTCACCCGGACAAAGTTGCTGATCAAATCTCTGATGCTTTATTAGATAATTTCCTTGCTTTTGATCCTAAGTCAAAAGTTGCCTGCGAAACATTAGTCACTACAGGACTTACAGTTCTAAGTGGAGAGGTGAAAAGCAGCTCATATATAGATGTTCAACAAGTTGCCCGAAATGTGATTAATAAAATTGGCTACACAAAAGGGGAGTACATGTTTGATGGAAATTCTTGTGGTGTTATTTCTACTATCCATGAGCAATCACAAGATATAAACCAGGGAGTTGATAGAGGTAACCCTGAAGAGCAAGGTGCCGGAGATCAGGGAATGATGTTCGGTTATGCTACTAAGGAAACAGAAAATTATATGCCCTTAGCTTTAGATCTATCTCATAAGATATTGATGGAACTAGCTAAATTAAGAAGGGAAAATTCTGAAATCAGTTATTTACGACCTGATGCAAAATCTCAGGTAACTATTGAGTATTCCGATGATAATGTTCCGCAAAGAATTGAAGCTATAGTGGTATCCACGCAGCACGATGATTTTGATGAGGATGAGAAAATGTTGAAAAAAATTAAAAATGATATCATCAATATTTTAATTCCTAGAGTAAAAGCACATTTGAAGCCGGAGTTGCAAAAATTGTTTACTGATAGCATTAAATATCATATTAACCCAACCGGAAAGTTTGTAATTGGTGGCCCACATGGAGATGCCGGCTTAACCGGTAGAAAAATCATTGTTGATACTTATGGTGGTAAAGGAGCACATGGTGGAGGAGCTTTCTCAGGAAAGGATCCTTCAAAAGTGGATAGATCAGCAGCTTATGCTACTCGGCATATAGCTAAAAATTTAGTGGCTGCAGGAGTAGCCGATGAAATTCTAGTACAAGTTTCTTATGCTATTGGAGTAGTAGAACCTATGGGGATTTATGTAAACACTTATGGTACTGCCAAAGTAGACATGAACGATGGAGCGATCGCTAAAAAAGTAACTGAAATATTTGATATGCGACCTTATGCTATTGAAACACGATTAAAATTGAGAAACCCAATTTATAGTGAATCCGCTGCTTATGGTCATATGGGCAGAACTCCAGAGTTTGTGACAAAAACATTTAATGCCACAAATGGTGAGCATGTAACAAAAGAAGTTGAATTGTTTACCTGGGAGAAATTAGATTATGTAGATAAAGTGAAATCTGCCTTTGGATTGTAATAGTTTCCTTTAAAGATTTAATAAATGAGCCTATCAGCAAAAGTTGATAGGCTTTTTTGTGCTCCTTTTACCTTACATTTCTTTTAAGAATAACTTTTGCGAAAAGGTTAGGCATAAATCTTTTCAAAAGCACGCCAAACCTTTCGGTACCACCTATTACAGTTTCTAGTTTTTCATTTTCTACTGCTTTAATAATTTTCTGCGCACATTCAGTTGCCGACATGCCATTGGCCTGAGCATTATCCATTTCGCCTGTGGGTTTTCCATCCGGTCCTAAAGCGTTTACAGAAACGTCCGTTTTAATAAAGCCGGGGCAAACCAAAGTAACTTTCACATTATCAGGATCTAATTCAGTTCTTAGCGAATCAAAAAAACCGTGAAGCGCATGTTTGGCAGCAGCATAGGAGGAGCGCCATGGAGAACCAAATTTTCCCACTAAACTGGTTGTTACAGCAATATGCCCTGATTTTTGCTTTACCATTTGAGGGGCAACTGCTTTTGTTAAGGCAATGGTTCCGAAATAATCTATTTCCATT
>JBBSPJ010000146.1:0-10179 GCA_038258905.1 Cytophagales bacterium | reverse complement strand
TTTACAGAAATGCTTTGATCTATTGAAGAAGGGAGGCGTATTCACCACTTACAGTGCCAAAGGTCAACTCAAAAGAGATTTGAAGTCAATAGGCTTTGAATTAGAAACCCTTCCTGGCCCTCCCGGCAAAAAGGAAATGGTAAGAGGAATAGTGAATTAAAACATCTACCGCGATTTTTGTATATTTATACAGAAACCCACTTTTATAGGCAAAATTCATTAAATAGCAGTCTGCTATAACATGTTTCGTGAGACATGATACATGCATGCAGGCAATAACCATGGCAGTTGCTGAATTAATTAGTGACAAGCTAAACCTCGTAGTGGTGACATTTTGGTAGCGTTTTCTGAATAATTAACACAAAGGTTCTATAAGGACGAATTTTGTTTTGATGCACTTTAACATTTCACTCTGAAAATAAACGATTTTAATTAGGGAAAGCTCATAATAAAACCAAAATGAGAGCCTGGAAAAGAGATGCTTAATATTTTCAATCATAATTTAAGCCCCATTCGGGGTGAAATCTTCTTAGCCTAGGGTGCCAGCCCTATGATATTGAATGGATAGTCGGCCCGATTTTGGCGACATTTTTGTTCCTGCGCTGCGGGAAAACAAAAATGATGACAAAATCTTAATTACATTACGCAGAAAGTGTTATGGTATTGTGCATACTGAAAATAACCCCATATTTAAATTTTCGACAAATCATTTCACCTAAAACTCGTGCCCATCTAATTATTGTTATTAAATTCACGACATGGATTTAAGACTATTCTTCAGCCCGGTTCCAGAATCTGTTTTCGCTGATATCACAAAGCAAAGCAGTTTTTACAAGAGCATTCACGTGTATCAGGAAATATTCCCTGATTATAAAACTGCAGATATCGCCCTTATTGGAATATCAGATAACAGAAGCGTGGCTGAAGGCTCCGGTATTGCTGAAGGAGCCAATGCCTTGCGAAAAAAGCTTTATCGATTGATGAAAGGAACTGGCGCCTACAATATTGTGGATTTAGGTAACATTTCCGAAGCCTTAGATATAGATCAAACTTACGGCAGATTGCAGGAAGTATGCAGGGCATGCATAGAAAATAATGTGCTACCTATTTTAATTGGTGGCTCTCATGATATGTCGTTTTCACAGTACCAGGCCTATGAGGAAATGGAAAAGCTTATCAGTCTGATTAATATTGATGCTTTTTTGGATATGGACGATGACAAATCTACTGCTAATAAACGTCATGTGCAGAAGCTTTTGATGCATCAGCCTAACTACCTATTCAATTATAGCCATTTAGCCTATCAGAGTTATTTAGTAAATGCGCAAGCCATCAGCATTTTAGAAAAACTGCATTTTGATGCACATAGAATTGGAGCTTTAAGACATGACATCAAAGAAATGGAACCCGTTATCCGGCAGGCAGACATGCTTAGTTTCGATTTAAATGCTATTCGTTCCTCCGATTTTCCGGCTGCGAGTGAATCGCAACCTTTTGGTTTAACCGGTGAAGAAGCTTGCCAATTAGCATGGTATTCAGGTATTAATGAAAAACTCAGTGCAGCCGGTTTTTATGAGTTCGATCCCTTAAAAGATGATGATTCAGGTAAATCTGCCGCTGTTTTAGCCACCATGATTTGGTATTTTATTGAAGGCTTTTACCATAGAAAAGATTCTAAAGATTTCCGATCCAATGATTATATGAAATACGTGGTTTCTATGCCCAGTGAACCGGAAATGCTCACATTTTATAAAAGTGTGATCAGTGAAAAGTGGTGGATGGAAGTACCCAACCCCTCTAAAACTAGCTTATACCACAGAAATTCAATAGTTCCCTGCAGTTATACTGATTATGAGCAAGCCAATAAAGGAGAATTACCGGAAAGGTGGATTATGATGCACTCCAAACTATTCTGATACACGAGCGTAATAAGTTTTTATGAAAAATCTATCTGTATTTATTTTAAGCCTTTTTATATTATCCTGCAATTCGCAAGAAAAAGATGCAGATAAAATAATTAAAAAGGCTATCGAATTTCATGGGGGTACTACCTACAACACTTTAGAGGTTGACTATGATTTTAGAGACAAAGGCTATAGTCTTTTGCATCAGAATGGTAAATTTATTTATAAAAGGATCTTTAGAGATTCCTTAGAAAACCAGATTGAAGATGTTTTAAATAATGAAGGATTTTACAGAAAAATCAATGGCGTTAAAGCTGATTTAAACCCTAAAGATTCAGCTGCCTATGCAAACTCTGTCAATTCCGTACATTATTTCGCAACGCTTCCCTATGGAATAGATGGTGAAGCAGTGATCAGTGAAAAGCTTTCCAATACAGTTATAAAAGGTCAAGAATATTATACTATCCAAATAACTTTCCAACAAGAGGGTGGCGGAACAGACTTTGAAGATAAATTTGTTTACTGGTTTAATACAGAAAATTACTCTTTGGATTATATGGCTTATTCCTATCATACTGAGGGTGGTGGAGTGAGATTTAGAGAGGCTTATAACGCTCGTAAAATAAAAGGAGTAATCTTCCAGGATTATAATAACTATGAAGCTGATAAAGACGCTACTTTAAGTAATTTACCTGAAAAATATGAAGCAGGGCAGTTAAAACTTCTATCTAAAATTGAGTTGCAATTTAACACAGAAAATTAATCACTTATATGATTGTTTCTAAACCACGTTACCAAACACTATTTGCTCTTGGAGTATTCCTTATTCTCGTTTTCGGGTCCTTTTTTCTACTATTGAATAGCCTGCTAAAAGCTCCTGACCAATTCTTTATATTAAAGATTATTACAACACCATTGGTATTGGTAATAGGCTTATTAGTGCTCACAAAATTTATTACCGCTATTAAAGTAATTAAGGTAGGCAATAACAAAATCTCCATTAAATTTTTAATTAGTCGTAGTGTAATTAGCCTAAGTATAGCAGATATTAAAGCATGGCATGAAGAAATAGTAAAAACCAAACAAGGGGATTTCAGAGAAACCAAAATTTTATATGGGCACAAGAAAATCATTAAGCTCTCCAATAAAGAAAATACGGAATATGATAGTATTGTGAAATACTTAAATTCTAAAGCTAAGAAAGCTAAAAAATAATTATTGTTCCAGTACCTCTGCTGCCTCCGCACTCACTTTGTCTTTAGCTTTCTGAATGCTTTCTTCAAAATCACGTTTTAAAGGTGCTTTATCCTTCACTTCATCTTTCTTTTTCATAAAAGGCTTAAATAAAAAGAAGGTGGAAGGTTCCTTTTCATCGGGTAATTCTAATAATAGTAAGCCTTTCATTACTTGCTTGCCTCGTCTCTTTAATTTATAAAAAGGGTAAATTTCAATATCGTTTACGACTCTTCGCCGGTTTTTCCTTTTATAATAAGTAGGGTTAGGAATGATTTTGGAAAGTCCATCTAACAAAAAATCAGAAGCAACATACAATTTCTCTTCACTTCGAGGAGGTTTGGTAACAAATAAAGCCAGATTATCACTTTCTTTCATTACAATGAGCCAGCTTCTTTTATATTTAAAAGCATACACATCATAAGGAATACAATTTTGAGCATTTCCACTAAAACTCACCGTAAGTGTTTCTAATTTACTAATTACGTCTTGTTTGAGGCTGGTGGAATCTGTGCTTTGTGCTATTAATCCAGAAAATGAAAAAAATAATATTATTAAGAAAGGAAAGGTTTTGGTTTTCATAAGTTAATATTTTATCCGGTTACGATTAATTTAACTCCAAAAGTAACAGTTATAAATTAAATGAAAAGAGAACCTTTAAAATATTCTTAGAAGATGAGCGAATTAAATATTATTCATTTAATTTTTATAAAAAAAGTAGATTTTTCAAATATCTTGTTTTACTTTAGAATTTTTAAAGGTAACCAAAACCTATATTGCTTTGATTATTTACTTATACAAGACCTACAAACATTGCTATTTAGTAACTTTAGTACTAAGCACAATAGTAATATTTCTGAATTCCTCCAATCTTTTCGCTCAAGAAGACGGGTTAAAAAATCTTATCAATCAGAAAATTGAAGCGTCTAAAAGAGTTGATTCTTCTCAAAGAGTCCAAAAAAACCAAGAAAAGCAAGTCATTTTAAATAATTTTGAGAATTCTGATTCAGTAGGAAATAAAGAGGATTCACTAGATTTAGAAGCAGAATTAACTTTTACTCCTCCACAGGAGCCCAATAAAAAAATTGATACCACATCTTTTGTGCAAAGAGCTTTATCGGTAAAAAAGAGACGACCAACTAAAAATTATAAAACAGAAGAAAGCTGGAATAAGTACTATGCTATTACCTCAAGCAACGCCTACAAAAAAACACATGTATTAAATGAGAATTTTGAAGTTTTTGGCTGGCATCCTTATTGGATGGGGTCTGCCTATAAAAGTTACAATTTCTCATTGCTTTCCACTATTGCTTATTTTTCGTATGAGCTAAACCCTGCAACTGGCGGCTATTATAGCATTCACGATTGGAAAACTACCGATTTGGTGGATTCAGCACATAAACATGGAACCAAGGTGCTCTTAAGTGTTACTAATTTTGGTATAAAAAACAACAGCACATTTTTATCCAACCCAGGAGCTCAAAGAAATTTCATTGACATCTTAATATCATTATTGAAAGAAAGGAATGCTGATGGTGTAAATATTGATTTTGAAAGTCTTTCAGTTAATAGTAGAAATGACCTTACCAATTTCATTATTGATTTATCAAACCGACTGAAGTCAGCGGATAAAAAATATATGATCACCTTAGCCTTACCTCCTATTGATTATAATAGGGTATATGAATTTGATCAGCTCAATAAATATGTAGACCTATATATTATAATGGGCTATGAATTTTACGGTATTAATAGCTCAGTGGCTGGCCCTGTGGCTCCTTTAGAAAGTGGGCAAACCTGGTGGGATTATAATTTAAATGTTGCTTTAGATGAATATTTGATGGAAGGTTTAAGTCAGAAAAAAATATTAATGGGACTACCCTACTATGGGGCAGAATGGGAAACTGAAAGTCTGAAATTTCCCTCTAAGGCTAAAAGGTTTGTCAATTATCCTATGTATAGAAATGTAATTAAAAAACACGGCCAACTCCCATGCTGTGAGGATGAACCTAGCAAAAGTAAATTCTATGTATACAGGGATGACAATAGTAATTACCGTCAGCTTTGGTATGAGGACAGCCTTTCATTAAGCAAAAAATATGACTGGGTAATTGAAAGACAAATTGGAGGAGTAGGCATTTGGGCTTTAGGATACGATAATGGTTACGGTGAATTATGGAAATTGCTGGCTGCCAAATTCGCATTAGGAACGGACGAAGCAAAAATTGCTAATGCTAAAAAATTCTGGAGTAGGTATTCACCGCGCAGACTCATGGGGTTGTCCCTTCGGATTATGAAAAATCCATCTTACCTAATCAAAAACCCCAGGCCATTGATGGGACTCTTCGGAGCTATTTTTGGCGTAGGATTATTAAGCTTCTATTTTCTCTTCAAATTTGGACATAGAGTTAAAAGAACCTTTAATGTAGCCATAAAGGGAAGTTTGGCCCTCATGATAATAATAATGATAGCCCTTATTTTTATAGGCATGAAATACATTGCATTTGATGAAATTATCTATCTTATACTTGGTTTTATTATTGGTGCAATTATCATATTTTTTCTAAGTAAAAGATTTTTATCTGAAAAGGATTTACCTTAATAAAATAATTTTTATAAATTTTACAACAAATAATTTGTCTCCTTTTGTATAAATGACTACATTTAAATAATGATTTATTCAGCAGTTTCAACCATCTCCTCAGTCGTTAATGACTATTTAAGAAATAGGTTTTCAACCATCGAAGACAAATTAGTAGTCTCAAATTTGGTGAATCCTGATGGTTCAGTAGCAGTAACTGAACCTGATAAAATAATCATGAGCCTCGTTAATCTTCAGCAAGAAACTGTTAGTCACAGGGGCCGTGGCGGATCCAATAAAGCTGTTAATCTCAATGTTTTTCTTTTATTTTCTGCTTCTTTTGAAGAGAACAATTACCTGGAAGGCTTACGCTATTTATCGGGTATTATCTCTTTTTTCCAGGCTAATAAGGTATTAAATCATTCCAATACACCCGATATGGATCCTGATATAGACAAACTTAGTTTTGAAATAGTGAATCAGGACCTTCAAAATATGAGTCATTTATGGGGGACTATGGGCGCAAAGTATATGCCTTCTATACTTTACAAAACCAGAATGATTTCATTTACTGATGGATTTTTAAATAATTTAGACACTCCTTTCACCGGTTTTGGAACCAACTAATTTTAGCTTATGATAGAATTAGCCTTCCAATACCGCCCTCTGTTTAAACTAGAAATATTTCATGATTATTATGAAAATCAGAAAATCAAAAATATTCAACATGTTCCTTTAAATTCTACTTTGCACCTAATTAATAAATTAGGATTGATTTTTAAATCTTCAGAAAGCGGATTTGAATTATTGATAGATCACACTAAGAAGGAAGCTTTTAAAATGATGCTTTCAGAAGAAAAGGATTTGGTTTTTGAGTTTTGGATGATTTCAACAAATCCTTACTTCAACAATATTACAAAAAGTAGTGATTTCGGATTAAATAAGATATTTACTTTTAAAAATAAATCAGGTTCAGATAAAGAACCAACCTTAATGCATGTGGCAGATTATGCTTCAAATGCCAATTTATCCACCTTATTTCAAGGAGAAATTAATCTTCAAAACGAAAAAGTTATCAAATTGATAGAGATAAAGGATAAAGCAGGAAATAGTATTGATAAGTATGAAAATCTTAATCCACAATCCTCTATTACTCCTATCAATTTGGGTGAAGGCTATTTTGAGCTATGGTTGGATGGTAAATTAAAAGAAACTTATTTAAATCTACCATTTAAAAGGCCTCGTTATCCTGTGGCCTATATTCAGCTCGCATTAGATACCAATATGATTAAAACAATATTGAAGAATATTGAGCAAGGACTGGCTATACCTAAATTCGAATTTAACATAGCTTTTAAAAATCAAGAGACCTACTGGCGCTACAAGTTAGTATCGAAATACATTAAAAACATTGAGAAGGCCGTGATCCTAATGGACGATAAAAAGGCTGGATTTGATGGTCCGGAAATTCAATCACTCCCTAATGGACAGATTGCATATGTTTTTCAATCTAAAAATCCTTTAACATTGAATGAGTATTCTCCTCATGTATTTCAGCTAAACAGAAAGAATGGTTCCATTAATAGTATTGAAAAAACCTTAATGAAGAGGTTACCAGTGCCTGCAATAGAAAGCCTGAATACTCAGCAACAAAAAGATGAAGTAAGAATTTTTTCAGATATAATAGTTTATTTATGATTTTACAAAACCCAAAATTATGGCAACAAACCTAGCAACACCAGGCGTTTACATTGAAGAAAAAAGCGCCTTTCCCAATTCAGTGGCAGGTATACCCACATCAGTTCCGGCTTTTGTGGGCTATACGCAGCTTACAAAAAAAGACGGAAGATCTTTAATTAACAAACCTGTAAGAATTAATTCGCTCACAGACTACATTAATACTTTCGGTAAAGGAATTGTAACAAAATTTGCAATTCAATCTGCCGATAATGAAGATGGAGCCGTTATTCAAGTAGCAGGCAAAGAGTACAAGCTCTCTCCTGAAAAGCCAAATAGATTTTTACTATTTGATAGTATTCGCCTTTATTTTGCAAATGGCGGTGGAACTTGTTGGATAGTTTCTGCAGGAGCTTACCAGAAGGATGATAGTACTAGCGGAACTTCTTCTAAAGAAGACAAAGGAGGCAAAGGTGCTCCTCCACCTGTAAAACAGGAAAGTGGATCTTCATTGAACAGCATCTCCAAAAAAGCATTATTAGATGGTATTCAATCTCTAATTATGGAAGAAGAGCCTTCTATGCTGATTGTACCTGAAACAGTTATGCTGGAAGAAGCGGATTGTTATGCAGTACAACAGGAAATGTTAACCCATTGTGGATTCAAGATGAAAAATAGATTTGCCATTTTGGATGTATTTAATGGTAGCACAGCAAGAACCTACGATAAAAATGATGTAGTTAACAGATTTAGAGAAGGAATAGGACTTAATCAGCTAGCCTATGGAGCTGCATATTACCCTTGGGTACATGCTGCGGTGGTAGATTCTGAAGAAATCGGCTTAAGCCATATTTCTAATCTTAATGATTTAGAAGATGTTTTAAGCAAAGAAGCTGATGAATTAAGCCCAAATCCTAAGAAAGCAGATGAAGTTAAAAATGAACTGAAAAGAATTAATCAGAAAGATCAGGACATTGAGAAACTTACCCAAATGCTTAATGTGATAAGCCCGGCTTTTAAAAAATTAATTGCAGGTATTAAAACACACCTTAACATTTTGCCTCCTGCTGCAGGTATGGCGGGTGTTTATTGCATGGTGGATAATGAAAGAGGTATTTGGAAAGCACCTGCCAATGTAAGTGTGAATTCAGTGAGTGCTCCTACTGTGAAAATTACTCATGATGACCAGGAAGATTTAAATGTAACCGTAACTGGTAAATCAATTAATGCTATTCGTGCCTTTGTAGGTGATGGAACTACCGTTTGGGGTGCCAGAACTTTGGATGGTAACAGTGGCGACTGGAAATACATTAACGTAAGGAGAACCATCACTTTTATTGAGCAATCCATTAAATATGCTGCTAAAAAGTATGTTTATGAGCCTAATACGGCCAATACCTGGGTGCTTATAAGAAGCATGATATCTTCGTTTTTGGGAGGTATTTGGCGTCAGGGTGGCTTAGTAGGTCTTACATCTGCCGAGGCTTATGATGTGCAAGTAGGGCTAGGTACTACAATGACTTCAAACGACATTTTAGATGGTGTTATGAGAATTACAGTTAAAGTAGCCGTTTCACGACCAGCTGAATTCATTGTAATTACTTTCCAGCAAAAAATGCAGGAGTCTTAATTATTAAAAATTATTTAAAATATTATTCACTTATAATTTAAAAAATCATGGCAGATGAATTATGGCCAATTCCTAAGTTTCACTTTACAGTAGAATGGGGTGGAATAGAATTAGGATTTCAGGAAGTATCGGGCCTGGAAATGGAAACTCAATTTATTGAGTACAGAGCTGGTAATGACACTGAATTAATTACCCGCAAAATACCCGGTTTGAAAAAACATGGTACTATTACTTTGAAAAAAGGTGTTTTTGAAGACGACACAACTTTCTACGATTGGTTTGCTGAAGTGCAAACTGATACGGAAAGAAGAGAAGATGTAATCATTTCTCTATTAAATGAAGAAAACACCCCTGTTATGACTTGGACTGTCAGAAATGCATTCCCAGTTAAAATATCAGGGCCGGATTTAAAAGCAGACGCTAATGAGGTAGCCTTAGAAACTATTGAATTAGCTCATGAAGGTATCGAGCAATCTGCTGGTTAATTTAACTAAATAATATGGCTGAAAAAAGTAATGCATTATTTCCTGTCTCAGGCTTACGTTTCGCTCTAAGTTTAGGCAAATTTGATGATAATTCTGGTAACAAGGGTTATGATGCCAGTTTTCAGGAAATTTCAGGCATAACCACCGAAATACCGGTGGAAGAAATTCAAGAGGGAGGGGAAAACCGATTTGTACATCGGGTTCCCCAACCTCTTAAATATTCTAATTTAGTTTTAAAAAGAGGTGTGGTAACAGATAGTTCCGATTTATCTAAGTGGTGTCAAAGCACCATCAATTCAGGCTTTGCTTCACATATAGAATTAAAGGACGTGTTAGTTCGATTACTAAGCGATCAAAATGAAACCATTTTAGATTGGACATTTATAAATGCCTACCCAGTAAAATGGGAGTATTCTGCTTTAGATGCCTCTAAAAACCAAATTTTAGTGCAAACCATTGAGCTTTGTTACCAAAGATTTGAAGAAAATATATCCGACTGGAGGAAAGCGGTGAATACTGCATCTAGCTTAATTTAAGATTTATGGCCATTGAAATAAAAGAACTAAGTATTAAAATGTCTGTGAAAGACCCTCATCATCAACCAGCACAGCAACCTACTTTTGATAAAAATACAGAAAGAAGAATTATTGAGGCAAGCGTTGAAAAAGT
>JBBSPJ010000145.1:0-10184 GCA_038258905.1 Cytophagales bacterium | reverse complement strand
CTTCCAAAGCAAGTTCTGATCATTTTGTAAGAGCGTATGGTGAAACCTACGGAATGCCTTATGTCATAACTAACTGTAGCAATAATTATGGACAAAATCAATTTCCTGAAAAATTGATTCCCCTTTTTATAAACAATATCATAAATAATCAACCGTTGCCTGTGTATGGTGATGGCAATTATACTAGGGATTGGTTGTATGTAAAAGACCATGCCATAGCAATCGACTTAGTGTTTCACAAAGGTAAAAATCATGAGACCTACAATATTGGAGGTTTTAACGAATGGAAAAATATCGAATTGGTAATACTGTTGTGTCGACAAATGGATAAAAAACTGAACAGAGAGAAGGGTGCTTCAGAAAAGTTGATCACTTATGTAAAAGACCGTCCAGGACACGATTTAAGATATGCTATTGACGCTTCAAAAATAAATAAAGAATTGGGTTGGAAACCCTCGGTAACTTTTGAAGAAGGACTAGAGATTACCATCGATTGGTATTTAAATAATGAAACTTGGTTACAAAGTGTTACCAGTGGCGATTATCAATCGTATTATCAAAAACAATACAATTAAATGAAAGGAATCATCTTAGCAGGAGGGTCTGGAACACGATTGCATCCGTTGACATTATTAGTAAGTAAGCAATTAATGCCTATTTATGATAAACCAATGATTTATTACCCCTTATCGACATTGATGTATGCAGGGATTAGGGAAATTCTCATCATTTCTACACCAAAAGATTTACCATTATTTAAAGAGTTATTGGGTGATGGTAAAAAATATGGCTGTAGGTTTGCATATGCAGTTCAAGCAGCACCCAGTGGTCTGGCGGAAGCCTTTATTATTGGAGCAGATTTTATAGGAACAGATAAAGTAGCCTTAATACTAGGCGATAATATTTTTTACGGTACAGGATTAGCAAAGCTTTTGCAAGCCAATAACAATCCAGATGGTGGTGTTATTTATGCTTATAGAGTGCACGATCCGGAACGTTATGGCGTGGTAGAATTTAATAGTGAGGGCCAAGCTATCTCCATTGAAGAAAAGCCTGAAAACCCTAAATCTAATTATGCAGTTCCTGGTATTTATTTTTATGATAATTCAGTTGTTGAAGTTGCCAAAAACATCCAGCCAAGCCATAGAGGAGAACTTGAAATAACTGATGTCAATAAAGATTACCTAAAAAAAGGCAAATTAAACGTAAGTATTTTAGATAGGGGCACGGCTTGGCTAGATACCGGCACATTTCAATCTTTAATGCAGGCCTCTCAATTTGTTGAGGTTATAGAAGAACGTCAAGGCCTAAAAATAGGGGCTATTGAAGGCGCAGCGTTTGAAATGGGTTATATAAATGAAGACCAATTTAAAGTATTAGCCGAACCACTAATGAAAAGTGGTTACGGTAAAAACTTATTAGCATTATTGAATAAAGAAAAATGATTGCAAAAGAAACTAAATTAAAAGGTTGTTTTATCCTAGAACCTAAAATTTTCGAAGATAGTAGAGGTTATTTCTTTGAAAGTTTTAATCAGGATACCTTTAACACATTAATAGGGCAAAAGATTGAATTCATTCAGGATAATGAATCTTTTTCTTCAAAAGGAGTTTTGAGAGGGCTTCATTATCAAACGGGCAAATTTGCACAAGCAAAATTAGTACGGGTGATCAATGGCTCTGTTTTAGATGTAGCCGTGGACATTAGGAAGGATTCTCCAACTTTTGGAGAGTATATTTCAATAGAATTATCGGAAGAAAACAAAAAACAGCTTTTTGTTCCACGTGGTTTTGCTCATGGCTTCATTGTTTTGAGTGATACTGCTATTTTTTCTTATAAATGTGATAACTTCTATAACAAAGAAGCAGAAGGTGGGATTATTTACAATGATACTTCTCTAAATATAGATTGGAATATGACACAAATTGAATTTAAAGTTTCTGAAAAAGATATGCTATTACCACTTCTTAATAACGCAAAACTATGAGAACTGTTTTAGTTACGGGAGGAAGTGGCCAGTTGGGAAGTTGTTTAAAAGAGATTGAAGATCCTACTTATAATATAATTTATACAGATTATGATCAATTGGATATTAGTGATTTAACTCAAGTCACTCTGTTTTTTCAATCTCATCAAATAGATTATTGTATTAATTGTGCAGCCTATACTGGGGTTGATGATGCAGAAAAGGAGCGAAAGAAAGCCTATCAAATTAATGAAATAGGAGCGAAAAATTTGGCATTGGCATGTAAAACACATAATACCACCTTAATCCATATTTCCACGGATTTTGTTTTTGACGGAGAAAAAACAGGAAGTTACACAGAAATTGATGATACAAACCCAATAAGCGTTTATGGTGATTCCAAATTAAAAGGAGAAATAGCCATAACACAAGCACTTAAAAAGTACTTTATTGTAAGAACATCTTGGTTATATTCCGAACATGGGAATAATTTTTTAAAGACAATGTTAAGGCTCTCCGAAGATAGAAATGTTTTAAATGTAGTTGGAGATCAAGTAGGTTCTCCAACCTATGCGCCAGACCTAGCTAATGTTATACAAAGAATAATTCAAACAGAATGTAGTGATTATGGTCTGTACCATTATAGTAACGAAGGTGTTGCGTCATGGTATGACTTTGCACAAGCTATTTTTACGATTATGGGTGCAGAGATTAAAGTTAATTCGATCAATACAACGGCCTATCCTACACCCGCAAAAAGACCAAAATATAGTGTTTTAGACAAATCTAAGATAAAGAATACGCTTAAACTTGAAATCCCTTATTGGGGGGAGAGTTTAAAAACATGTATGGACATACTTTTATAAGCTTGATCTAAATACGCTAAAAGTTAGATGACTATTCGACCCCATATTAGATGATGTTTATAAACAGAATAAAAAAGTTTTATAAAAACGAGGATAGTAAAACATTAATTTCAAATTTTGTTTCTTTATCAGCACTACAAGGTATTAATTTAGTTTTGCCACTTTTAATTTTACCCTATTTGGTGCGTGTGTTAGGCATGGAATTATATGGATTAATTGCTTTTTCCACGGCCTTTGTCTACTATTTCCAGGTTATTACAGATTATGGATTCAATTTAACCGCAACAAGAGAAATTTCCATACATAGAAACGACAGTCACAAGGTTAGTGAAATCTATAATTCTGTTATGATTATAAAACTAGTTCTTTTAATGATTTCTCTTTTAATATTAACTTTAATTGTATTCAGCTTTGATAAATTGAGCAATGATTATGACATTTATTTTCTTTCTTTTGGTGTAGTCATAGGCAATACAATGCTACCGACCTGGCTTTTTCAGGGTATGGAAAAAATGAAATTCATGACACTTTCAAATTTAATAACCAAGTTATTCTTTACGGTTTTAATATTTGTGTTTGTAAAGACCAAAGACGATTATTTGTTGGTTCCTGCTTTTACTTCAGCAGGATATATCTTGTCAGGCATCATTTCTCTGTTGATAGTTAAAAGAACATTTAAAATTCAATTTGAAAATCAAAGGTATGAAACATTGAGAAGGCATTTCAAAGAGGGGTGGTATGTATTTCTTTCCCAATTGAAAATCACACTCTTTTCAAATAGTAATATTTTAATACTCGGTATTTTTTCGGGGAATATTCACGTAGGATATTTTTCGAGTGCAGAAAGAATAATAAGGACCTTAGCGAGCATGCAGACCCCTATAGTCAATACCATGTTTCCGTACATTTCAAAGCAAATTAAAATAGCACCAACACGTATCATAGGCCAAATCTATAAAGTGGCTAAAATAGGCTCTTTGAGCTATTTATTGGTTATTCTTGCAGTCTTTGTTTTTTCCGAGGATATTGTGAAAATTATGTTCGGTTCTATGTTAATAGACGTTGTAATTGCCTTAAGAATTATCCTAATAGTTCCGTTATTAGTATTCTTAAACAATTTATTTGGTACCCAAATACTCTTAAATACTGGGAGAGACAAAGCCTTTTTTCTAGTTCTCTTATTTACAGCAATCCTAAATTTGATTTTAGTTTTCCCGCTCACTTATTTGTATGGGTATATTGGTACTTCAATTTCCATGGTTTTCGCAGAGGTATTTCTATTGATGGGAATGTTCTATTATGCCAAAAAAGAAATTAAATTATTAACCGTACTAGAATCTGAATAGCTGCAATTATGGAGAACTTAACGCTAGCAGTAATCGTAATTTATAATGAATTAATAGACGATTCCGATTCATTAAATTCTTTGGATAGGGCTTTCATGTCAGACAAGAAGATGGACGTTTTGGTTTATGATAACTCAAAGACGGCCCAGAATATTGAAAACACCAAATTTGTCAATTTTAATTTTTTGTACCATCATAATCCTAATAATGATGGTATTGGAGCAGCCTATAATTTGGGAGGTGAAATAGCCTTGAAAAGAAGTAAAAAATGGTTGCTACTATTGGACCAAGACACTAATTTTGCAAGGGATTATTTCGTAAAAATGAATGAAGCAAGCGTTCACAATCCTGAAATTAAATTATTTGCCCCAATTTTGAAGATATCCAATTCAATCATTTTATCACCATGCAGGTTTAAATGTTTTTATGGAAGCCATTTAAAAACGATTTCTCCAGGAATTAACGATTTCTCCAATAATCAACCAATTAATAGTGGAATTATGGTTCGATTAGAAGCATTCGTAAAAGCTGGTGGGTATAATGAAAAAGTGAAATTAGATTACAGCGATCATCAATTTATCGAAAGATTTAAAAAAATTGAAAAGTACTATTATGTAATAAATTCGATTGGAGAACAAAATTTTTCTGGGCTTGAAAATGACCTAGATAAAATATTAATAAGGTTTAAATACTTTTGTATAGGAGCACTAAATTTTGAAACCACTACACTCTACAAATACTTTTTGCTGCATTTATTTTTAGTTCTAAAACTAATTAAGAAAACCGTCAAACATAAAACTCTAAAATTTTTCCCAGTATATTTTATCGAACTGTCAAACTCAATAAAAAGCTAAGATGTTTTTATTAAGACTTTTAAGAAATCCATTTTATGTTTATATAATAAGCTTTCTTATCGTTTTTTTGGTATATAGTTTGGGGTGGTCTCATTTGTATCCACCACTTACATTTAGTATGTACTTATTTCTAATTGGCACATTTTTAATAGCGTTGTTATTCGGTTATGTTTTTCAAAAGAATAACTATATTGGGTTCCAAGTACTAGATAGTAATCTAGATTTTAGAGTTTTTACATTTGTTCTAATAATTTGGATCGGTTTCTCCATCGAGTTTCTCTATTTTGAGCAAATACCATTTCTAAGGCTATTAAGTGGTCAAGATGTAATTGATTATAGAGACTTTGGAATTAAATCTTTTCATGTTTTTCTGGTATCTTTTAATTCATTTGCTATTGTGTATGTGTTTCACTATTACATATCTACAAGAAAGACCAAGATACTTTTCTATTTTATCTTACTTTTAATACCTTCAATTCTGATCATCAATCGGGGCATGTTTTTAATAGGAATTATATCATCTTTATTTGTGTATTTATTTTCATTGACTAAATTTTTAAAATTTAGGCAAATTATTGTGATGTCAATATCTGTGTTATTTATTTTGTATTTATTTGGGTATATAGGGAATTTAAGGTCTGCAAATGGAGACCCTAATTATTTGCCCAAGGAAAGTAAAGCGACTAATGAATTTATGGCTTCAAAAATACCCAAAGAGTACTATTGGACCTACCTTTACGCGGCCTCGCCCTTGGCTAACTTTCAGAACAATATAAATAAAACTAAAGATGTAAATTATAATTTTTTTGATCTTATTATTTTCGAAACCTTCCCAGATGTATTATCAAAACGTATTGCGGGTCTATTAAATAGAGAAAAATTAGGCCATCATCAAATAGTCCATTGGCTAACCGTTGGCTCCTTATACTCAAAATCATATAGTTATGTTAAGTGGTTTGGACCAATAATTTTATTTTGTTATTTAATTTGGATAATAATTATATCTATCGGTTTGGTTCCAAAGAAGAGCAGTTATCATATTACTGTCGTTGCTATATTATTAACATTGGTTTTTATGAATACTTTTGACAATATGTTAGTCTTTGCGGGTATGATTCTACAACTTGTCTACCCTATATTTCTTTCACTTTTTGAAAAACGTAAAATATGAATAATAATAAACTCTCCGTTTGTTTAGCAACCTACAATGGAGAAAAGTATATACAAAAACAATTAAATTCAATCTTGCCTCAATTAAATGAGCATGATGAAATAATTATATGTGATGATGGATCAACTGATGAAACTATAAATATTATCTATTCAATTCAAGACCCTAGGATAAGGTTATTTCGAAATTCATTTAGAAATGTTGTTTTAAACTTTGAGAGTGCAATTGAAAAAGCAAAAGGAGATTACATTTTTTTATCCGATCAAGATGATATATGGTACGAAACTAAAGTAAAAGAAATCATGAACCATTTGCAAACAAACATGATGGTTTTTTCCAATTTGAGTATCTTCATAGATGATGAATTTGAAACGCTTGAACTTTTATATGATAGAGATAAAAATAGAACAGGCTTTATAAAAAATTTCATTAGCAATAATTATGTAGGTGCCACTATGGCGTTCAATAAAAGTCTCGTAAAGCATATTTTACCTTTCCCTAAAAACTTGAATATGCATGATTCTTGGATTGGGTTGATATCTGAGCTTTACGGGAACACTAAGTATATAGCAGAGCCATTAATATTTTACAGAAGACATCAGAATAATTTGTCAACAACAGGAGGAAGCAGTGTCAATGGATTAGCAAAAAAAGCAGTTATAAGGATTAATTTGATTAGCAAAATAGTAAGAAGAGTTGTTAGAGACATTTAAAATGAAGTTAAGTACAAAAAAAATAGCGTATAGCTTTCTATTAATACTAGTGACGACCTTTTTGTATAATTCTTATTATGACTATAAAATAAATAATTCCAATTATACTCTCTCAGTCAATAGTACGCATGCTGCCGATGGTAAGCTGGAGCTTTATTATGATGTAGGGTATGGATTTAGTGAATCTGGTAAGATTGAGTCTAAAATAATAAAAGGACAAAACAAAACCATTTTCAATTTTAATAATAAAATTTTTTTTAAAAAATTCAGGTTAGATTTTGGAGATAATGAGAGAGTTGAAGAAATAACTATTCACAGTATAATACTACAATCTGCCAACAAAGATATTTTATTCTTAAAACAATCGGAGGTTCTTAAAAATGTACAATTCTTCTCACCAAATGTTGAAGTAAAAAATGATAAAATCAAAATAGTTAAAGGTGATAATCTATTTGATCCTTATATCGAGTTTAAATCCATTAATCGTATAATAATACCGAGTTGGATAAATATATTAATATTATTTCTGCCTTTCTTGGTGTTTAATCTCATGTCTTTCTGCAAAGAAATATACTCAATTATATTAAAAAGAGAAATAGACGTGTTTTTTATAATCCTGTTTCTCATAAGCATTCCCCTGAAGGAATCATTGACCACTTTTGTTGCCATACTGTGGTTATGTTATATAATATTTATTTTAATCAGAAGCAAAACCATTGAAATAAATTTGACAACTTTTGTGTGTTTTAGCTTGTTTTTAATTCCTGTCCTATTAGGTAGACCTTCAAATTATAATCAAATTAATATTTTATTAAGTTTTTTAATATTTGGAATAATTAGTATTTATCCTATAAAACGAGATTTCATAAAGATCCAACGTATCTATATATTCATTATCGGTATCATATCTCTGGCAATAATTGCTTCATGGTTAAATTATATTATTTATTACGCTAATTACGATGATGTTACGTTGTATGGTTATTTCAATAATATCAAATGGACAAATGAGAACATACGGGAATGGTTTGGTTTTTCACACCCAGCATATATGTCTGTATTTTCTATTATTGGAATGTTCTTTTCGTTTGAAAGTTATAAAAGGAAAATTATAGACAAAAAAAATTTCATATTAAATATACTGATTACTTTTGTTTTAATAGTTGTTTTAGGATCAAGGATTGCTCTTCTTCTTTTTCTTATAATGATTACGCTATTTGTACTACCTAAAATTAATTATAAGAAAATGCTCTTCATTTTTTTTATAATCACTAGTATAGGAATTTTATCAACGATTAATAAAATTGATATTATTAGGCATCAATTATGGTCGCTAAGTTTAAGTGCCATAAAAGAAAAACCATTAATGGGGTATGGGCTTGGAAGCTCTAAAAATCTTATTTCAAATAAAGAATTAAACCATAAAAATGGATATGTTTCATTTTTAAATTTGAATCATCCTCACAATCAATATATTAATTATATTTTAGAGATTGGCCTACTTGGTTTTGGTGTCCTAATAACATTGCTTCTAATTATTCATTTCAAGTATAAAGAAGAAATCAACATCAATTATTCAACTTTACTTTTTATTTGGTGTATCCTTTCAATCATAGAATCTCCTTTTGAAACATCAAAACCTACTTTTTTATTTTGCTTTTTTCTAATAATCACCTCCCAAAGTGCGATTTTTAAACTAATTATAAAATCTCCCTTTAAAATTTTAAGATAAATGTCTAGATTCGAATTAACTGTATCAATTGTACTTTTTAAAACTGATAAATTAGAAGTAGAAAATGTTATTAATAAACTATTAGAAACAACAATAAATTGGAAGCTTTTTTTAATTGACAATTCACCAGAAAATACGTTGCAACATTTTTTTGAAAGCTATAATGATAATGTAGAATACATGTTCACTAATAAGAATTTAGGTTTTGGCAAAGCTCATAATTTGGTTATCAATAAAATCAAAAGGTCATCGGATTTTCATTTAATATTGAATTCAGATATAGATTTTGAATCATCTATTTTAAATCAAATGATTCTTTATATGATGAAGGATAACAATATTGGTATACTTGCGCCAAAGGTCCTAAATCTGGATGGAAGCATACAATATTCAGCTAAATTACTCCCACGACCTTTAGATTTAATTGTTCGGCGATTTGTTCCAATTAAATCAATTCAAGATTATTTTAATAACAAATTTGAATTAAGGTTCCTTTCTTTCGATAAAATAATGCAAACACCATGCTTTACAGGGTGTTTCTTATTGGTTAATTGCGAAGTCTTTGCGAAAGTTGAAGGATTTGATGAGCAATTTTTTATGTATTCTGAGGATATTGACTTTACTCGTCAGGTAAATCAAAAGTATAAAACAATTTACTACCCTGAGGTTAGCATATTTCATGAACACGGAAAAGGCTCCTATAAAAGTATTAAACTTTTGTATTATCATATTCGATCTATGGTAAAATATTATAACAAGTGGGGATGGTTTTTTGATAAAGAAAGAATGCAAATTAACAAGAAGACACTTTCACAATTTAATGGAGAGATCTAATTACTTTCAAAAATCAGAGAAGGAATGTCGATAAATGATTATGTAACATAGATAACTATAACCTAACTATATAGTTGATCAGTACAATTCAATTATATGATATATATCGCTCTGTACATGCCTAATTCAAGAAGATGATTGCCTTCCACTGTTCCGTTGTAAGCAATCACAAGTAGAATCCTCTGAGAAAAAATCTTGCTTGTAGTTAGTAACAGTGGGTAACCTTTTTACGAATAATATTAAAGTTTCTACATGATCAAGACAATATTCATGACCAATAAAGAATTGATAATCTAAAAATAGGGTGAATTAGAACCAATCGTAGCATTCTTTCAAAAGGCTTTAAGGAATCCATAATTACTGCACACCAAGGGTTTCAAACTTTAAAAGCCAAAATTGTTTGTGTTTATGAACTTATGGCACATGAGTACAATTAAATATTGACAGAGAGATTACAGCAGTCGCTTAAAAGAGAAGATTTAAGTATATTTGGCGAGGGTTTGAAAAACCCCTGTTTTCAAGACTGGTAGTGAATGATCCATTACAATGAGGGCTAGACGTCTCTTTCTCCAACAAACCATTAAATTGGAAGCCCAAAATTCAATAGAGAGGAAGGGAGATACTAAGATTTGATTATTTTTATAATCAAACTCCAGATGAGTATAAAAGCGAGCATAAGACCTTAAAGAACATATAAATAAT
>JBBSPJ010000144.1:0-10184 GCA_038258905.1 Cytophagales bacterium | reverse complement strand
CGGTAACTGATAATTTCTTCTTCTGTATTAATTCCTGAATCTCTATAAGTAGTATCATCTTCTATAACTGCTATAGAAGTAAAGCTGCCATTCACTCCTCTTAATAATTGATACTTATAAGGTGGTGGATAAATAGCTGTATCTATTTCAAATGGAGGAAGCCAACTTACTATTACTTCGCCATTATTAATATCCGTTGCTTCAATACTGGTATTGGTAATTATGGGACCGGTAGCAGCAATTTGCTGGCAAACTTCTTCGGAAGCATAGCTAACACCGCCTGTTGGTAGTTCAAAGACAGCTACCAATCTATAACAATAAGTAGCGCCAAAAGCCAAACCTCTGCCTGCATTATTATCTAAAAAAGAATTTTGTGATACCGGAACAGCACCTATTAATTCATAGCCACCATTTTCAGGTATGCCTATTTCACAGTTTTCAGGTGTAAAATCAAAACTATCTACCCTGCGATAAACTTGAATTACCTCTGCCAGACCACAATCATAATTATCCCAGTTAATTTCAATGGATCTTTGAGGACGGCTTTCCGCTACTACATTTTTAGGGGCTGGTGGTACTACTGTAACGTTCCATGTCTCAAACTTAGTTAACCTTATTCCAGGGCCATTATCTGTTGCTTTAAATCTTATCTGGTACGGATCTTCTCTGATATGATCACAAGTGGTTTGCCAGCTAAAGGTAGCTGTGGTTGGGCTTGCCCCAAATACAGGTGGGTTAGGATTTAAAGTGGCTGCAGGATTTAAAGTAAAAGGACCACCGAAAGCTTCTATTCTAACAGATGATTCCGGATTAGGGTCTGTGGCAATGATTTCAGCCTGCAATAATGTACCCGCCTCTATACAGGTATCCATTGGGATTTGCAATTCAGGTGGGTCATTATCTGTTTCAGCAATAATTATTTGCATATCTCGGGTTATACTACCTAAAAAACGCCATTCTCCTGCAATTTTACGCCATTCTTCCGCTATAAAGGCAATATTATACTCCCCCTGCATACCCGGAGCATCCCATTCAACATCTCCTAAAATTTCATCTAGCGTGTAAGTGGCGGCATTGGTTTGCTGCTCATTTTGACCCCCGCCTGCTATATTAGGGATACGATAATTTGGCACTTCAGTATTTCTAGTGCTTTGTGGAATAGTCATTTTGAAGGCTATACTATCACCATTAATATCGAAAGCACCAGGATTATGAAAAAACAACAAGCCCACAGCCCCTTTATCAATGGGGGGTATTAAGAAAACTGGGGAATCATTACAGCCAAAGAAAGGATCTAAACGGATAGTAGTTTCCACGAAAAACGGTACTGAAACAGAGTTTGTCATATTAACAATACCTGCATTTCTAAAATCTTCTTCATATGAAACAGTGTAAGAACCATTTCCCGGATAAGTATGCTGCAATTTAAATTGTACTAATTCAACTTCATCATCAATAATTTCCTTCCTAAAAAAACCTTCAGGATTTAAGGAAATGCTTTCTCCATCTCCAAAATTGAAAACTCCATTTCCAAATAATATATCGGAACCAGTATCGCGATAAGCAGTTAGGGTAAATTCATAGGCAAAGCCGTTGCAACCTAAGCGTCTGGCCGTAATTTCTCCAGCACGTATATGAGTAGCATTAGTTTCTAAACTAAAACCTAATAATATTAATATGATATATAGATATCTATTCACCAATTTGAGTTGATAAGAAAATAAGAACGTTAATATATAAAATATTGTTCTTAAAACATTAAAAACATTCAATTCTATTTTGGGTTATTTAACTCGGTTTTATAATGACCCACTATTTAGAATATTTTAAATTAATAAACACAATTGTTTTATAAGCGTTCCAAATGTAACTTTGGTGCAATTAAATTTTTATAAACATAAACAATATTTAATAATATATGAGCTGGCTCTCAGATACACTTACAAGTACTATTGGACGTAAATTAGTTATGTCCCTTACAGGATTATTTTTAATAAGTTTTTTAGTAGTTCATTTATCAGGTAATTTACAATTACTTGCAGGAGATGATGGTTTGGCCTTTAATGCTTATGCCAAATTCATGACAACTAATCCAATCATCAAGGCTCTTTCTTATGGGTTATATGCAGGGTTTTTACTCCACATAATAATGTCTGGTTTATTAGTATACAAAAACAGACAAGCAAGACCTGTAGGTTACCAAAAATTCAATGGTGGCGCAAATAGCACCTGGTCGTCAAGGAATATGGGCTTATTAGGAACCATTATTTTAATTTTTTTAGTTATCCATTTGAGGAACTTTTGGTATGAAATGCACTGGGGTGGAATTAATTTAGATGAGGCCGGTAACAAAAACCTGTACTCCGTTGTTAATGCTGCATTTAGTGAATGGTGGTATGTGTTAATTTATGTATTAAGTATGGCTGGATTAGCTTTTCACCTATCACATGGTTTTGCAAGTGCTTTTCAAACACTTGGTTTAAATCATAAAAAGTATACTCCATTTATAAAAGGAGTAGGCTACGTAATTGCAATTTTAATACCGTTGGCATTTGCGTCCATACCTGTTTTAATGTTTATTAATAGTTAAGGATAATTAATCTACTATGAGTTTAGAATCTAAAATACCAGAAGGTCCATTATCAGAAAAATGGACAAATCATAAATTTAATGTTAAGTTGGTGAACCCTGCCAACAAAAGGAAATATGATATTATTGTAGTTGGAACCGGTTTAGCAGGAGCTTCGGCATCTGCTTCTTTAGCGGAATTAGGCTACAATGTTAAATCTTTTTGTTTCCAGGATAGCCCAAGAAGAGCTCACTCTATTGCAGCGCAAGGAGGTATAAATGCAGCAAAGAACTATCAAAATGATGGCGATAGTATTTTCAGATTGTTTTACGACACCATTAAAGGTGGAGACTATAGATCAAGAGAAGCTAATGTTTACAGGCTTGCTCAGGTAAGTTTAAATATTATTGACCAATGTGTAGCTCAAGGTGTTCCTTTTGCCAGAGAATATGGTGGTTTATTATCCAACCGTTCTTTTGGTGGAGCGCAGGTATCCCGAACATTTTATGCCAGAGGTCAAACCGGACAACAGCTATTATTAGGTGCTTATAGTGCCTTAAGTAGACAAGTTGCTAATGGTAAGGTTGAATTATATCCTCGCCATGAAATGCTTGATCTTGTTAAAATTAATGACAAAGCAAAAGGTATTGTAACCAGAAACCTTGTTACTGGTAAAATAGAGTCTTTCAGTGCCCATGCAGTAGTTTTAGCTACGGGAGGATACGGAAACGTTTTCTTTTTATCTACCAACGCTATGGGATCGAATACTACTGCAGCCTGGAGAGCGCATAAGAAAGGTGCTTTAATGGCGAATCCATGCTATACACAAATTCACCCTACTTGTATCCCAGTTAGTGGAGACCACCAATCGAAATTGACTTTAATGTCAGAATCACTTCGGAACGATGGTAGAGTATGGGTACCTGCGACAAAAGAATTAGCAGAGAAAATAAGAAAAGGTGAAATGCATCCAAACGATCTTTCAGAAGATGAGAGAGATTATTACCTGGAAAGAAAATATCCTGCATTTGGGAACTTAGTGCCTCGTGATGTGGCCTCCAGAAATGCTAAATATGTTTGTGATGAAGGTAGAGGGGTTAATGAAACTGGAAAAGCAGTTTACCTGGATTTCAGAGATGCTATCAATAGAGACACTAAAGAGGTAATTGCCGGCAAATACGGTAACTTGTTTGATATGTACAAGCAAATAACAGGCGAGAATCCTTACGAACAACCAATGAAAATATATCCTGCTGTACATTACACCATGGGTGGTTTATGGGTGGATTATAACTTGATGACAAACGTACCGGGTCTCTATTCTACAGGAGAGTCTAACTTTTCAGACCACGGAGCGAACAGATTAGGTGCAAGTGCTCTGATGCAAGGTTTAGCAGATGGTTATTTTGTTTTACCTTATACTATTGGTAATTATTTATCCGCTGAAAAATACGAAAAAGCTTCTACTGACCATGAAGCATTCAAAGCAGCAGAAGCTTCTGTTAAAGGAATGATTGATAAATTACTTTCTATAAAAGGTACCAAATCAGTAGATCATTACCACAAAGAGCTTGGTAAAATTATGTGGGAATACTGTGGTATGTCACGTGATGCTGAAGGTTTAAATAAGGCTAAGCAGTTAATTAAGGATTTAAAAGAAGATTTCTGGAAAAACGTTAAGGTTTTAGGTACTAATGAAGAATTTAACAGTTCTTTAGAGAAAGCTTCCAGGGTTGGTGATTTCCTTGAGTTAGGCGAATTGATGATCGTTGATGCTTTAAATAGAGAAGAATCTTGTGGAGGACACTTTAGAGAAGAATATCAAACAGAAGAGGGAGAAGCTAAAAGAAATGATGAAGATTTCGCTTATGTAGCTGCCTGGGAATTCACAGGAGAAAATAAAGAAGAAGCACTTCATAAAGAGCAACTGATTTTTGAAAATGTTAAATTAACTCAAAGAAGCTATAAATAATCAGCTTTGATTTATTAAGCTTATGATTTAAAATATAATTGATTATGAAATTTACCTTAAAAATCTGGAGACAGAAAAACAATAAAGATAAAGGCGCTTTTAAGACTTATGAATTGGATGGCGTTTCAAAGGATATGTCATTTCTTGAAATGATAGATGTGCTTAATGAACAACTTATAGATAAGGATGAGGATCCGGTTCATTTTGATCATGACTGTAGAGAAGGAATTTGTGGCATGTGTAGTATGCACATAAATGGTGAGCCTCACGGACCATTAAAAGGAGTAACAACCTGTCAACTACATATGAGAAGTTTCTCAGATGGTGAAACTATTACTATTGAACCATGGAGAGCAAAAGCCTTCCCGATAGTAAAAGATTTAGCTGTGGACAGAAGTGCATTTGACCGAGTAATTCAGTCTGGTGGCTATATCAATGTAAATACAGGCGGTACTCCCGATGCCAATGAAATACCTATCTCAAAAAGTGTGGCTGATGAGGCATTTGATGCAGCAACCTGTATCGGTTGTGGCGCATGTGTAGCAGCTTGTAAAAATGCTTCTGCTATGTTATTTGTAAGTGCTAAAATTTCTCAGTTAGCTTTATTACCACAAGGCCAAGTGGAAAGAGCCGAGAGAGCTGAAAAAATGGTAGCCCAAATGGATGCTGAAGGTTTTGGAGCTTGTACTAACACTGGTGCATGTTCAGCTGAGTGCCCTAAGGGAATTAGCTTAACGAATATTGCCCGAATGAACAGGGAATACTTAGGAGCAAAAATCACATCTTAAAATAATTCAAATTATATAACTTAAAGGGGCTTCGGCCCTTTTTTTATTATATTTCATTCCAAATAAATTGAATTAAGGGGGTGGAAATTTGACTCAAATAGCCTACACCTTGTTAATTTTTATTGATTTCATTAGCCTCTATAAAATTTCTCTAATCCGTTATTTATCGGCAAAACCATCTGTTTATACTCGTAAAGAGCGATAAAAAGGCTCAAAATTCTGTTTTTAAGCATTTTTTTATTAGTTTTGGTAGTCTAATGAGTAACCTCAAAAGAACCTATCGCAGCCAATGCATATAATAGACATCCTGATTTTTATTTTTTACATGTTAGCCATGCTTGGTGTAGGATTTTATTTTCTACGTAGCAATAAAGGCATGGACGATTACTACGTAGGTGGCCGTTCTATGAGTGCCGGTCATATTGGGCTTTCTGTAGTAGCTACAGATGTGGGGGGAGGTTTTTCAGTAGGATTGGGTGGCTTAGGTTTTACCATTGGCTTATCCGGCTCCTGGATGCTATTTACCGGTTTATTGGGGGCTTGGTTAGCGGCTGTCTTTTTAATTCCTGCTGTAAGGGGTAACAAGAATTTCGAAAAATTCCATACCATGCCCCAGATTTTCGAGTACTTCTACAATAAAAAAGTAGCACTGTTAGCGGCTATCATATCAGCTATTGGTTACACAGGATTTACTAGTTCTCAATTCTTGGCAGGTGCAAAACTAGCATCAGGTACATTTCCGGAAATCAGTTTAGGCAGTGCCCTATTGGTTATGGGTGCTATTGCAGTAATTTACACTGTAATAGGTGGTATAAAAGCAGTAATATATACTGATACTATCCAATGGATAATTTTATTATCAGGATTAATATTTATCGGTATCCCATTATCTTATCAGGCAGTGGGCGGCATGGAAGCCATTAGAGAAACATTAGACCCTAAAATGCTCACTTTAACCAATATCTCATGGCAGGATATTGTCTATTGGGTAGCCACTATTATACCTATTTGGTTTGTGGGCATGACGCTCTATCAAAGGATTTATGCCAGTAAAGATGTGAAAACTGCGAAAAGAGCTTGGTTTATTGCAGGCTTATTTGAATGGCCAATTATGGCATTTATGGGTATAGCGCTTGGTATAATTGCAAGAGTGGCTGCCGATCAGGGTATGTTCGCAGAGTTAGGTACCGCAGGTATAACTGATGCTGACCCTGAAAAAGGTTTACCTATGCTATTAGCCACTGTTTTGCCAGTTGGGTTACTAGGCCTCATGATGTCAGCTTACTTTTCTGCCATATTATCAACTGCAGATAGCTGTTTAATGGCTTCATCGGGTAATATAGTTTCAGACTTTATTCAGAAGTTTACCAAAAGATTCTCAACAGATAAGTCTGAATTACGTTTATCTCAAATAGTAACACTCGCTGTAGGTATTATTGCGTTATTGTTGGCCAGTGTAATGGAAAACGTATTAAACCTCATGCTTTATAGCTATGCATTCATGGTTTCCGGTTTGTTTGTACCCATTATTGGAGGTTTATTCTGGAAAAAAAGCAGTGCCAAGGCAGCGTTTTATTCCATGATTGCTGGTGGATTTACTACTGCGTTATTGCAGGCAAATAAGGTAACAATGAGTTTAGCGGCATCAAGAGAGCAAGTGATGGAAACCTTAAGTGGGTTTAAACACCTACTGGATTTTGAAAAACTAAAAATTGATTTATTAACGTCAGGACAAATTGCAGAGGCTGTTAATAAATTACAAATAGTAAAAATACCTTTTAGTGAGGAGTTTTTTAAACTACCTTATAGTATCGATCCTAATATTTTCGGTATAACTATATCTGCAATAGTATTTATATCATTTTCATACATATTTCCTAAAAAATAATAAAATATGGACTTTCAAACATTAACATCAATAGATTCAGCTACCACATTACAAAAAAACGAAATAGCAGATTTTTTATTCACTCATCTGGATCAGTATGGTGATAAAAAAGAAGACATTTTAAAATGCCTCGACTACGCATTAAGTTCATTCGGCCATCAGGGTGGATTTGTAGTGTTGGGAAGGGAAAAAGGTAACATTAAGGGGGCTGTAGTGGTTAACCAAACAGGTATGTCAGGCTATATTCCTGAAAATATCCTAGTTTACATAGCTGTACATTCCGATCAGCGTGGTAAAGGAGTAGGGAAAGAATTGATGAAAAAAGCCATTCAAATGGCTAAGGGGGATGTGGCACTTCACGTAGAGGCCGACAATCCTGCAAAATTCCTTTACGAAAAACTAGGTTTTACAAATAAATACCTGGAAATGAGATTTAAAAAATAAACATGGCATTTTTAAAATTATATAGAAATAAATTAAAACATAATTTCGATTTTTTACATAATCTTTTCACTAAAAATAACCTGGATTGGGGAGCCGTAACAAAAATATTTTGTGGCAATGAGTTGTACCTGAAAGAGGTGATTGATTTAGGCTTCAGAGAGATTCATGATTCAAGAATTAGCAATCTACAAAAAGTAAAATCAATTGACTCTACCGTTAAAACCTGTTATATAAAACCTCCAGCAAAAAGAAGTATAAAAGATGTGGTGATGTATGCCGATATGAGCATGAATACTGAATATTACACGCTCAAACTATTATCAGAAGAGGCAGAACGACAGGATAAAACCCATAAAGTAATCATCATGATTGAAACGGGCGATTTGCGGGAAGGTGTAATGGGAGATCATCTCATAGATTTTTATGCTAAAGTTTTTGAATTGCCCAATATCGAGATCGTGGGTATTGGCACCAATTTAAATTGCTTGCATGGCGTAATGCCCTCTCAGGACAAACTGATTCAATTAAGTTTATATAAACAGATTATTGAACTAAAATTTAATAGGAAAATTCCACTCGTCTCAGGAGGAACCTCGGTAACCATTCCGCTCATAATGAATAAACAGATTCCAAATGGCGTAAATCATTTCCGAATAGGAGAAACACTATATTTTGGAGCTAACCTTTTTGATGGCAGCACAATTAAAGGGATGCATGATGACTGTTTAGAACTATTTACGGAAATCATAGAAATAACGGAAAAACCTAAAGTGCCTATGGGAGAAATGGCTGCTAATCCTCAGGGCGAAATCGGCACAATTGATGAATCATTATATGGACAGACAAGCTTTCGTGCTATACTTGATATTGGGGTTTTGGACGTTGATCCTAAATATTTAATCCTTGATGGCTACGATTTTAAAGTGGTTGGTTCTAGTTCCGATATGATTGTAATCGATTTAGGTGAAAATAAAGAAAATCGAAAGGTCGGTGATTTAATTAATTTCAAATTGAAATATATGGGTGCCCTGGGCATTCTGAATTCCAGTTATATTGAAAAAACTGTAGAATAATTAGCTATTTTCTTCTGACATCTGAATTAAATAATTTAAATTTTGTTGTAAGCACTTGCATGAATTTTCTTTAAGAGGAAAATATGCATTACTTTTAAAATTATATACTTTTACAATATAAATTATGCAGTTTTTACCAGATTTAAATTCACTTGAAGAGCTTAGAAAAGAATTACATCAAAATGCCGAATTATCTAATGAAGAAAAAATAACTGCTCAAATATTAAAGACTTACGTAAGCCAATTTAACCCTGATCAACTTATTGAAAATATGGGTGGATATGGTGTTGTGGCTGTTTTTAAAGGAGCTAGTGAAGGCAAAAATATTGGATTTAGAGGAGATATGGATGCCTTACCTATCGATGAATTTTTAGACATCCCACACGGGTCAAAAACTGAGCACGTTGCCCACAAATGCGGTCATGACGGACACGTAACAATGGTAGCCGGATTAGCCCAATATCTTAGCAAGAACAGGCCGGAAAAAGGTAATATCTATCTGATATTTCAACCAGCAGAAGAAACTGGTGAAGGGGCGGAAAGAATCAGTAAAGGCTTACTGAAACATGAAATTAAGCTCGACTATTTATTTGGTTTGCATAATTTACCTGGCTACGCTAAGGGAGAAATAGTGACTAAAGAAAATACTTTTGCAGCAGCCTCAAAGGGAATGGTTATTAAATTAACTGGTCAGACAAGTCATGCAGCAGAGCCTGAAAAAGGAAATAGCCCTGCAATGGCTATTTCAACCATAATAGCTGAACTCACCAACTTACACATGCGAAACTCTTTTTCAGATTTAACTTTGGCTACAGTTATCCATGCGTTACTAGGTGAGATTGCTTTTGGCACAACACCTGGTTATGGCGAAATTAGAGTAACCTTGCGGGCCATGCTAGATGCAGACATGAAGCACCTAACAGAGCTAGCCGAAAATATAGCCAGGCAAACCGGGAAAAGTCATGACCTTGAAGTAGAAGTAAGCTTTACTGAGGTGTTTCCTGCTACCGAGAATTCAAATGAAGTATATACTGCTATAAAAGAAGTGGCAAAGCAAAAGAACCTTCCATTTACAACTATAGAGCAACCTTTTAGATGGAGTGAAGATTTTGGCCAGTATAAAGCTGTTACCCAAACAGGATTTTTTGGTTTAGGCGCAGGTGAGGATATGCCAAATTTACATAATAGAGAATATGATTTTCCCGATGACATAACTATTCATGGCTTGAACATGTTTATTGGCTTGATAGAGTTTTGTAACCAAGATGTATAAAATAAAAGATCCATTTAATACCTCACAAATAGAGATCAATTCCTCTGCAGTAAAGCAGAATACCAAATTTATAAGGAAAATAATAGGTGATAAAGTGATTTTATCTGCCGTTGTAAAAGGTAATGCCTATGGCCATGGAATTGAACAAATGGTGCAGGTATTTGAAGATTGCGGAAT
>JBBSPJ010000143.1:0-10200 GCA_038258905.1 Cytophagales bacterium | reverse complement strand
GATACAGAAGCCTTGATTGAGAAATTCATAGGCTATATCACGTGTGGATTTTACAGGATATTTATGTGATTGATGGAGAAAGTGACGGAATAGCATCATCAATGTGGTTTTTCCACAACCAACAGGGCCGGTTAGTAGAAGCCCTTTTCTTATTGACAATTTATAAGATTGACAAATTTCTGCATCCTGATAGAAATAAGCCAATAGCCTGTAAATAATTTCATAGTCTTCCGGGAAGATCCTGAAATGGTTACCAAACTCTGTTTGACCTGCTTTTTGTAAAAAATCAATGCATCTTTCAAATTGAAAGCTTTTGCTAGAGTAGTTTTTTGGTGGCATGGAATTTATTTTTTTATTGAATAAATAGCGCTTTCACTATAGCTGCGATGATCAGAGAGGTATATCATAACTTTTTTCTTCCTTGCTGTGGAGTTTGCCGGCTTCATTTTTTGCAACTTTTATTTGGTTGAATTTATTAAAATTCAATAACCAGTTATTAATCGCGGCCTTCCAGTCCTTCATAGGAGAATTGGAGCCTACCTTCCAGCCCTTTGAGGAATAATAGTTGTAGAATTTCTCTGATTCAATGGGAACCATCCTGCTTGGAATATTATATTTTTCTGCGCTAGTTGTGAAAAATGTCGTTATTTCATCAATTGTCGGTGGTTTGAAGGTTTTTTTCTCACCAGTTTTTTGAAGAGTATTTTTTTCGGATTTACTATCAGCCTTAATTATATATTCTTTATTGTTTAAAATATTTTTACTGTTTAATGAAGGGTGCAGTACTTGTTCAGCACTTGTACCATTTTTGACCCCAGATTCGTTAACTGCTTGTTTAGGGCTTGTACTGAAAATGAACATCTCTATTAAACTTCCTTTCATAGGGTTATGAGAAGGGAAGTAGTCTAGGAAATTCATTTTATGTAAGTCTCTAAGGCATTTATGGTAAGTGTGCTTCGATCCAATACGTGAAATGGACATTAGCTCCCGTCTGTTGATAGAAATTGGATTTCTAAATTGATTTAAATTCCAGAGGGCGAAAAGGCTAATGTATAAGCTAACATGTGTTGGATTCATCTCAGGAGTTTCTGATATTTTTTCCATACTTAATAGGAACTGATGAATGAAATTCACCGGCTCCTTATCATTTTTTTTCTGCTTATTCATCCGATTTTGTTTTCTTCCAAAATACTTTGAATGTCATGAAAATCGTAGTACAAAACTCCGCCCATTTTTGTAAACGGTAATGTGCCGTTAACTCTGAGATTCTGAAGCGTACCTGAACTAATTCCTAGTAGGTCACGAACTTCCTCCGATCTAAGCCATTTCTTATTATAAGTCCCTGATTGCTCAGATAAGAGCTTTCTGAATCCTTGTAAAAGTTCTAGCTTAAATTCTCTTAAATCATCTGTTGTAATTACTTCTGCTGCCATAATTATTAGTTGTATTTGTTGTCATTACAAAGCTGTAAAAAAGGGGAGGGGCAAAACAGTTGTAAAGGGGTTGCAACCCCTTTACAACCCTTAACTATATTATTGTTTATCAATTGATTAGGTCGAAATAAAAATTTGAAAATAAATAATATTATAAAAGGTGTATTTAATAGGTGTGGGGAAATTGCTATATTTGTACCTAAGAAAATATCGAAACAAAATATTAAAGCGAAAGCTTTAGAAGTGTACTAGAAAACCGCCAAAATTTCTCAATCACACAACTAAAAGCTGGTCGCTCGCGCAACGCGTGGGCCCGGCAAAGTTGTGTGATAGGCACTTGGCGGTGCCTCTAGTGCGCTTTGTCGGTCACCTGCGCTATTTATAGCAGGGAGCTAACTTTATATTATTGCTATGAATAATTCCTCTGCTGATATATTGAATACTCCATTAGAAAATTTTGACCTAAGCAATGAGCTTAAGGCCTTCTGCAAAGCTCAAGAATTTGAAAATTTATCGGAAATGATTTTAGTCGGGACGCGGAATCTTGAAAGAAAGACAGGATTTACTAAAAGAATGTTATTAGAATATCTGCAATTATTGGAACGTCATGGCCTAGACAGGTATATGGAAACTTAGATATTGTCTTCAAATTTTTGTTTTATCCTCTTCAGCATTATTAATTAGCTCATTCATTACTTTCTGGATATGCTGAATTGTAGAGGATTCAGCAGTGTAGAATTTATTTCTTAAGCTGGATTTTGATATCTCCTTTTGATTTTTTGTTGAAAAATTTTTACTGATCAATTCTAATAGATCCTCCATTGAAGGGGCTGCTATTATATTAGACTTCACTAAAAGTTTCATGCTATAAGCTATCTGGGCGACAGATAAATTGCATTCAATTTTATCTGTTTCTTTTACATTCAAGTTATTTGTAAACGGGTATTCCGAGAACTTGATCTCAATTTGCTTTTTAGAAGTGAAGTATTCTAACTCTTCCTCAACCCATTTTCTGAGTTGCTCTTTTATACTTTCAGCTCCAATAATGTAGTCATGATCTGGTTTGATGGGGCTTTGGTTGATAAGTTTTTTAAAGAGTTGAAGGCTTTCTAATTGCCTTTGGAAGTTTGATTTTGATTGATAATGAATTGTAATTTTTTTAGCTACGTAATTATAAAAGTGATAAGTGTTATAATTGAGGTAGAATAATGAAATAATGAGTTTTCGTTCAAGCTTAAAGCCACAAGCATCTGACTGCAACACCGCTTCAATTTCTTTTAAATAGGTTTTGCAATACATTAGCTCTTTGAAAGTAGTTCCACTGGCAGCTTTCATAAAAGATTCCAGCGGATCCATAATTACTCTTACAAAAGTGGGGTTTACATTTCTAGATTGTAATACTTGATGAAATTGCTTGAAATGTTGAGAAAGGTAAGCTTTGGAATTATAAAAATAGGTCGAAGGTATTGGTGCAGATTCTGAAAAGTATTTAGAAAAATGCTCCTCTATATAAGATAGGAGGGACATCGTGTTATTCATTAAACTGATCTTAACTTTGAGTGGGAGATTAGTCTGATCTATCGTATCTAAATCAGAAATAGCTTTAGTTTTAATTAGCTTCGCTAAACCATTAGAAAGAAGTATTAATTGGCTTTGGTAGGTCTGAATTTTTCTTTCTACTATTTTTTCACTCAAATTACTAAAAGCAATTACCATGAGTGCGTTCTTAATTGTGCTAGTCTCTTTCGGAATAATGTCAATCCATTTTTCCAGTTCAAAATCGGTATAGGTAGAGATGTTAGTATCAAGCAATTTGTTCAAGACAAAGTCCTCAAACATTTGAAGTTCGTATCTCACTGTAATGATAAGGGTTTAGTTAAAAATACAGAGTCTTAATTTAAAAAGTTGTATTATTTTAATAATGTACAGATAACTTTTCGCCCCTGATTCTTTACTCACTTTACCCGTATATTGCAATAAAATATAATTGTAATTAAAAAACAACAATTATAATACCAAAGTATCAATTTGATATTATATTTTTTTTCTCTGCCGTATAACTGGTGATCTTATTTGGACTTTCTTCTTTTTGTTTCGGGATTTAGTTTCGCTTTTAAAATGGCCATATCCTCTCCAATCTTATTTTCCACTACTTTCGCATAGATTTGGGTGGTCGAAAGCTTTGAATGTCCAAGCATTTTTGATACTGTCTCAATTGGCACCCCATTGGTAAGTGTAACAGTAGTAGCAAAAGTGTGCCTGGCTATGTGAAAAGTAAGGTTTTTCTTTATTCCGCAAATTTCAGCTATTTCCTTTAAATACTCATTGGTTTTTTGGTTAGAAGCAGCAGGCAATAGAACTCCCTTGTATTGTGCACGGGTATTATTGGCATACTTTTTCAGTATACTTTCGGCTTGCGGTAACAAAGGAAGAAAAACCTTACTGAATGTTTTTTGTCGATGAGTTGAGATCCACCTTCCACCGTCTATTCCAATAATAATGTTTTCTTCTGAAAGATGAACAACATCAATATAGGACAAACCTGTGTAGCAACTAAATATAAATATATCACGAACCTGAGAAAGCCTGGTTCCCACAAATTTTTTATTTTTAATCTTCTCCAGTTCAGCTGGTGTTAGAAAGTCTCTTTCGACTTTGTCAAACTTTGGAGTAAATTTCCTGAATGGATCTTTTTCAAGCCAATCAATTTTCAGTGCTAGATTGATTAACTTCTTAAACCTTTCCATATGTTTCATTACTCCATTATTAGAAAGAGCTTTGTGATGGTCCACGGGTTCATAAGTTCTCAGAAAGTATTCAAATTCAAAGATAAATTTGCTTGTAATGTCTTTCAATTTAATATCCTCTTGGTGAAATTGCTTCTTGAGAAATCTACTTAGATATTTTTCAGTAGCATTGTAGTTTTTTAAGGTGCCAGGTGCTAAGATAGTTTTCGTTTTTTCTTTGTGGTACTTCACTAAATCAGATAAGTTATTGTCTATTTCAGGCTTGATGCCAAAGAACACTTCTTTTATCTGATTGGCTCTTAAATGAGGATTGATTAATTTTTCTTCCTGATAAATTGAAATCAACTTCATTCGTATTTCCTCAAGTTGGGCACAAGTCCTTTTTAGAGATAAAGTGTTTTTTTGTGGGAAGGCTTTATTTGAGTCCCAGGATTTTTCAGGTATTTTTAATTGCGAAGAAAAGTCCGCTCTGCTACTGTTAAGGTTAATCCTCACAAAAACTGATCTTTCCGAAGCTGATCCTCTGTTTTTACGGATAAAAAATGAGATGTTGAATGTGTTTTTCATGTCAGTGAAATTTTAAAGTGGTCAAATGACTCTTTGTCTCCAAAAGGAGAACTGACACAAAATCAACTAATAATAAACTACCTTTTTAAAGAGATAGTAATGACAACGGCAACACAATTATAATACTTAAAGTGTACACTGGCAAATTTTTGGTGTACACCTGATTGTACACTGGGATTTTAATTTTCATTGGTATTATTTACCTACAAATGAATAGAAAAAGCCGCTTAGACATAAAAAAAAGCAGCATTCGATGAATACTGCTTTTGAAATTGTCGGGGTGGCAGGATTCGAACCTACGACCTCCTCGTCCCAAACGAGGCGCGATACCGGGCTACGCTACACCCCGCGACATTAATCTTTATTCAATTACTAAAATTCAAAACACATGCGGAGGAGGGGGGATTCGAACCCCCGGAACCTATTACTAAGTTCGGCAGTTTAGCAAACTACTGGTTTCAGCCACTCACCCACTCCTCCATTTCGTAATTTAATCCAGGCTTTCCCCGAATTGGAATGCAAATATAAGGGAATGATTTATACTTATACAAATTGCAATCAGGATAATTTTAAAAAATATGAAATTAAATTTATAAGCCTTTGTTTTTCAATCTTTAAGCTTGTGAATTTTGTCGATTATTTTTATTTCAAGACTATTTTAATAAATATTATCTAATCCTTTTCAACATACTGTTGGCCTTTGCGTTTCGTTTTATATTTTTGTGCAAAACTATTATTTATGACGTGGACAAATTCTCTGGGAACAGAGGAAATCATATTCATCATTCTTTTTCTGGGGCTTTACCTTGCTTACACCTTTCGTGTTTTTAAAATAGCTAAAAGAATAGGTCAGGCCTACTCCAATGTATTGCCGAAATTTTTACTCCGTACTGCTATTTTTGCTTTGTTAATTATGGCGCTAATGGGTCCTTCTTTTGGATCTGATAAACAAGAGGTGAAGGCAGTAGGGAAGGATATTATGATTGCAATAGACTTGTCGCAATCGATGAACGCCTTTGATATTTCGCCTACTCGTTTAGAAAAAGTAAAATTTGAGTTGAAAAATATAGTGGATGCCTTTAGCTCAGATAGAATTGGTTTATTAATATTTTCGTCAGAGGCTTTTGTACAATGCCCGCTTACATACGATCAAAATGCACTCAATTTGTTTATTGAGACCTTAAATACAGGCTTAGTGCCAGGAGCTGGGACAGATTTTGGGGCCGCATTAAATATGGCTTATAGCAAACTAACAAAGGAAGATAAGCCCGCAGACCAGCAGAAATCACAGATTATTATTTTGATTAGTGATGGAGAAGATTTTGGTGATGACACTGAAAATGCTGTTGCTAAAATTAATGAGGCAGGAATAAGGTTGTTTACTTTAGGAGTGGGTACTGATAAGGGAAGTAAAATACAGGCCAGAAATGGTTATAAGAAAGATAGAAATGGAAATGAAGTGATTACCAAGTTAGAAGCCAGTGCCTTAAAAAAGGTAGCGAGTGATGCTAATGGTAAATATTTTGAGATAAATTACGTTACTAATGAAGTAAATCGACTGATTGCAACAATTAATACAATTGAAGGTGAACTTAAGGATACCAGAGTTGTTGATGTTTCAGCTAATAAGTTCTATTACTTTTTAGGCATAGCGTTTATTCTTTTACTAATTGATATTTTTACTTCAGTAAAAATTATTAAAATATGATCTATAAAATTCTTTTTACTTTAACATTTTCGTCACTGTTTATTGTCAATTTAAGCGCAATAGACCCCGTAAGTAAAATTAGGAAAGCTAATGAGGCTAAAACATTAGCTAATGAGGCTTATAAAAAAGGAAATTTTAAAGAGGCTTTAAAGCACTATAGTTTCTTGCTCGACACCTTAAATTACCCAAGTGAAAAGGCTCAACTTAATAAAGCTCATTCGCTTTTCCAATTAAAAGATACCATCAATGCTTTTGATAATTACAGAACTTTAAGTTCTGCTGAAGATAAAAATATCCGCTCTACTTCATTTATGCAAATGGGTAATTTGTCAGAACAGCAAAAAGAATATGAAAATGCATTAAGTTACTTTAAAGAAGCTATTAAAGCAGATCCCACTAATCAGGATGCAAGATATAATTATGAGCTGCTGAAAAAGAAAATGCAACAACAAGAGGAGCAAGAGCAAGATCAGGACTCTGAAGATCAGCAAGATCAGGATAAACAGGAGGATTCTGATGAGAAAGAGAGCGAAGACAAAAATAGTGAAGGGGATAATTCTGATGAATCTCAAGAAGGGGAAGACTCTGAAAAAAGTAAGGAAGAGCAAGAGGCTGAAGATCAAAAGAAAAAGGATGAGGCAGAAGAGCAACAAAAAAAGGATGATAAACCTGCTGAAGATGGAGACAAACAGGAGCAACAACAACAGAAGGAGGGTGAGGAAGGAAAAGAGGAAGATCAACCTCCTATGAAGCCTTCTACCAAAGAAAAGCTTGAAGAAATGAATATTTCTGAAGATAAAGCTAAAATGCTTTTGGAAGCTTTGAGGAATAAAGAAGCACAGTATTTTCAGCAAATGCGTAAAAAAGCAACCGAAAGACCAAAATCGGGCAAGCCAGATTGGTAAACACATTTAAGGCCGGCTTTTAAAAGCTGGCCTTTTTTATTAATTTTGCGTTTGTATGCAAACGATGTCAGAAATAAGATTTCTACTTTATCGATACATTAATCTAACAGAATAATTACTTTTCAATTAATCAAATCAAATAATAATGAAATCAGCATGATTAAGACAAATCACCAACCGAAGGATGAATATAATAGTCTGAAGTCTCGTGACGGGTTTGGTCTTTCTGATTCCATATGACAATTTAAAACTAATATTTACATATGAAAGAAGTATATATAATATCAGCAGTAAGAACCCCAATTGGTAGTTTCGGAGGAAGTTTATCTAGTCTTACGGCTATTGAATTAGGATCAGCTGCGATAAAAGGAGCCTTATTAAAAGCTAGTGTTGATGCAAAAGAAGTGGATGAGCTTTTTATGGGGAACGTGGTTTCTGCTAATTTGGGTCAAGCGCCTGCCAGGCAAGCCGCTATTGGAGCTGGCTTAGGATTTAATGTACCTTGTACCACTGTGAATAAAGTATGTTCATCAGGAATGAAATCAGTAATGTTTGGTGCGCAAAGCATTATGCTAGGTCATGCCGATACGGTTGTTGCCGGCGGTATGGAAAGCATGTCTAACATTCCATTTTATATTCCGAAAGCAAGATATGGTTATAAGTATGGAAATGGTGAATTAGTTGATGGTTTGTTGAAAGATGGCTTATGGGAAGTTTATAATAAATTTCCAATGGGTAATTGTGCTGATAATACTGCCAAAGAAATGAACATCTCAAGAGAAATGCAGGATGAATATGCTATTAACTCTTACAAAAGAGTGGCAGCTGCAACAGAACAAGGAATTTTTAATGATGAGATAGTGCCTGTCGCAGTGCCTCAAAGAAAAGGCGATCCTTTAGTGATTTCAGAGGATGAAGAGTTTAAAAATGTGAATTTTGATAAAATTCCGGGTTTAAGACCAGTATTTTCTAAGGAAGGAACAGTAACGGCAGCTAATGCATCTACTATTAATGATGGAGCTTCTGCCTTAATATTAATGAGCAAAGAGAAAGCTGATGCTCTAGGTTTAAAACCTATTGCTAAAATTAGAGGATTCGCAGATGCAGCACAAGATCCAATTTGGTTTACTACTGCACCTTCTTTAGCTATTCCAATTGCAATGAAGAGAGCTGGCGTTTCCAAAGAGGAGGTAGATTATTACGAAATTAATGAAGCTTTTTCTGCTGTGGCATTGGCTAACAATATGGAGCTTAAATTAGATGCTTCCAAAGTAAATGTATTCGGTGGTGCTGTAGCCTTAGGTCATCCATTAGGAGCTTCCGGTGCAAGAATCATGGCCACTCTACATACTGTTCTTAAAAACAAAGGAGGGCATATTGGTGTAGCTGGTATTTGTAATGGTGGAGGTGGTGCTTCTGCTATAGTTATTGAAAAAATGTAATTTCAGTACATTTAGTTAAAGATCATACAATATTTCCCGACTACATGCTTTATATGATATGTGGTCGGGATTTTGTATTTTTATAACCTGATGTTTTTCGTTTTAAATCTTATTAAATAAATCAAACCTTGGCATTTTTATCCAAATATTTCAAATTACTTACTTTTTGCTTCATTATATTGTTCGTCAACACTCAGGTAATGGCTCAGGACTTAAAAAAAGTAACTAATTATTATGACAGTGCAAAAAACACTCCTAAAGAGGTTTATTATATTGCCAATGGGGATAGTAGTCAGATAGAGGGGAAGTATAATAAATATTATAATTCAGGCGAAATAATGGCTAAAGGCACCTTTAAGAATGGTAAAGAGCAGGGTGTTTTTGAAATGTTTTACCCCGAGGGGAAAATCATGCGGGTTACTGAATTTGAAAATGGAAAAAGAACAGGCAAGACTATCGTTTATGGTAAAGAGGGTAATAAAATTCAGGAAGCTGTTTTTGTGAATGATACCTTGGAGGGGAAACTCATTCTTTATTTTGAAACAGGTAAGGTGAAAAGCGAAAGTGACTTTCTGGAAGGCAAACCGGATGGGATAGTTGTTGAATATTATGAAGATGGCAAAGTAGCTCAGGAGATTAATTATAATAAAGGAAAGCCCAACGGAATCACAAAAAGATATTTTCCCAATGGAAATATTAAAACAGAGGAGAATTATATTAATGGCGATCTGAACGGGGCTTTTAAAACCTATTATGAAAATGGTCAACTAGCTACCATTTTTGTTAATAGCAATGGAAAGAAATCTGGTGAGTTTAAGAATTATGATGAGGAAGGAAATTTATTGCTTCTGGGTAATTACTTGAAGGGTAAAATGCACGGTGAGAATATTACATTCCATGTCAATGGTGTTGTGAAAACCAAAAGAATGTACAAAAACGGATTTCTAGTGGGAGAAGTATTGGATTTTAACCCGGATAGCGTTTTGATATCAAAAACTATTTTTAGTTCTGAGCAGAAAAATAAGGAAGTCATTAACTATTACTTAAATGGCAATAAAAAATCAAGTAGATATTATAATTCGGATAAACCTGAGGGTGAATGGAACTACTATCATGAAAATGGTAAGCTAAAAGAATTTAGGAACTATTCTAATGGAATGTTGCAAGGTGCAACTATAGCTTATTATGAGAATGGGCAGTTGAAATCTGAGGTAAATTACCAGGCAGATAAAAAATCCGGCGTAGAGCAGACTTACTATAAAAACGGTCAAATAAATAGTACTAAAATTTAAAAATTTGGAAAAGCCCATGGTGAATATCATGCTTATCATGAAAATGGAACAATTGCTTTAGAAGGTACCTTTGCGGGTGATAAAAAAGTGGAAAATTGGATTTATT
>JBBSPJ010000142.1:0-10213 GCA_038258905.1 Cytophagales bacterium | reverse complement strand
TTAATAATACAGAGCGGATAATATAGAGCGCTATTAACATACTTATGATAAAAGCAATCAAAAATTCTACTGCAATAAGGGTAGTGATATTTGATTCAGCGTCTTCCAAATTAGCCACAACTTCTATTTCTTCTGCTGCTAACTCATTCTTTATACTATTAATGAGGTATGTCAAATGAATCATACCTTCTATCATATCAGAACTATTCAGTGCAACAATATCTTTACTATTGATAGCTTCATATTGCTTAGATTTTAATTGGGAAGTATGTTCTTCTAATTCTTTAACATATATTTTAATGTTCTTTAGCTCAGAATTAAACAATAAACTATCCAGGTTGTCTACCGCCGGGGGAATTACATTTAACCACTTGTTTTCCACATTACTTTTGTAAGATTGCTCATCGGTAGTGAGATAGCGAAAAGATAAAATATTAGTTAAATCTACTAATTGCTGTATTTCTGAAGCTTTTATGCTGCTGTTTTTATTAATTTCAATTAAGTGCCTGGCGTTACTGAGCTGCTTATTCCAAGCAAAATGACTGCTGATTAGCATGATAACGGAGAATAAACCCATTAGTAAAAAGCCTATGGTAATGCGTCCTTGAAGAGTCTTGAAATCAATTCGGATATATCTTGAAAATGCACTTCTCTTTTTTCGATTCTCCTCGTTGGACGGGTTACTTTTCATTTTAGCCTTTATTGATTTATATTTTTGATGAGCAAATTAGAAATGATTTTCGGTAAAAACAATAAAAAAGGCTGCATCAAATTAAATGATACAGCCTGGCATTAACTTTATATTGTAGAGCTTAATTAAAAATGATCTTCTATATTTAATTAATTACTGTAGCGATTTTTAGGGTTTTGTTCACTCCATTTGTTTTTCGGTGGTGAATAATTTAATGATATCATCATATCTTGAAAATCCTTCAACAATTTCAATAATAGGTTTTTCTTCCCCATCTACAAATATCTCTCTAGTTACTCTAGTGTTTGAGCCTATGTATAAACTGTCTTTGAAGCTAGAATTTTCAAAAATTAAATAAATGGGCAAGGCTGTTTCATTGCTATAGCTCTCTTTGATATTCTAATTCTTGAGGATCAATAGAAAATATACCACAACTGCTTAATAGTCCGCTAAGGCCAATCAGTATAATTCGCAAATGCATTGTCAACTTGTCCATTGTTGTTTTAGGTATAGAAACCCGCAAGGTTTTCATAACCTTGCGGGTTTAAAATATGCTTCAATCATTTCAAATCTTGTTCGGTAATCGTAAAGGTAACTGCCCCTACAATATTTTGAGGATTTTCTTCAACAGGCCTGATTTCCCAAGAATCATAATTAAATGGGCTATGAATGCTTTCGCCATAATAACCTGGAGGACCTTCCCAAACTTTTATTAAAGAATCTCACTAGTGTAAAGTTTAATAGTGTATATACTTTGATAGTCAACGGCCTCTTTAATTGTTTCTGGTTCAGTATCTTCTCCCACAAATTCGGTATGTGTATATATTGAAAGAGGACTTAAAATTATACTGTCCTCATCAACTTCAAATTGAGATCTAGTTAAACTATCAGTTTTAAATACTACCAAAATATTTTCATCCGCACCGTTTTCAAAATTTATTTCATGTTTATCAGTTGGAGGGTCTATAGAAAATATACCACAACTGCTTAATAGGCCACTAAGGCCAATCAGTATAATTCGCAAATGCATAGTCAACTTGTTCATTGTAGTTTTAGGTATAGAAACCTGCAAGGTTTTTAAAACCTTGCGGGTTTACTGTTTCCTTTAAAAGCGATATACTAAGAGTTATCATTATTAACTTTTACTGCAAGGGAGGCTGAAAAACATCAACTTTTTAGTGATTGAAAGATTTATATGCTCTTATCAGTTTAAATCTTCCTCACTTAGAATAAAAGTAAATACATCGGTAGAACCATTTCTTCTAGTGGTCTCTGTTTTTTGTTCCCAGTAATCATAATTATAAAAAGTTTTGTCATCGTCATTATTTTTATAAACTATTCGCTTGCTAGATGAAACAAAAACGATTGAATCATAGGTATCCCAATTAGGAATTTCGGGGGACAGTGCGGAGGACTCAAAAATTTTAGTTTTAGAGTTTTCCGGAATTTCAAATTTTTCATCTGCTACACCACTTTCATAAAAAGCTAGTTCATAATTTTCATCTGTTTGGTTTTCTACAAAATAGATCAAAGTGTCAGAAGGATCACAAGCAGAAATAGCTATAAATGTGAGTCCGGCTAAATATTTTATTAAAGAATTCATATGTTATATAAATAAAAGTAGTCTGTTACCAAAAGTAAGCCTCAAATAAATTTAATACGTCATCCCGATCAGTGTTCCCATTTTCTAGTAACAAGCGATCTCGAAACTCTTGAGGTGACTGTACATCCTGATCTAAAGCATTAAAAAATTGTCTATTGTTATAGCCAGATGCATTATCGAAGAAAAGACCATTATTTCGGACATCATCTATTCCTACATCCATTAAATCAAACAATAAACCTCTGGGAATCCAACCCGCTCTATTATTGCCTTCTATATCAGTTCCATCACCTCTCCCCTGATTCCAAGGTACAAAGTCCTCTTGTTCCTGTAATGAAACCACTGCATTATTTCCTAACTCAACTCTAGCCAAAAACCAGCCAATATGGAATCCCCATGCTTCGCCTAGTGCACAAATTCCAACATTTTGACCTGTTCCGTTGCCGTAACTGCCATAAGTTATGATATAATTAATATATTTTACCCAGTAGGAGCTACCTACTTTTGTTTGGTGGCTGGCGTGAGCTAATTCATGAAAGGTTGTTTCATATATTTCTGCTGTTCCATTACTTACTGCTGCTGCAATGATGAGGTCAGGTTGTACAAATTTGGTAACAGTAGCAATAAGATTAATTTTTAAGCTAATTCCATTTGCCTTTAATAAGAAATTAGCAAATCCGGAATTTGTCGTAAAACCATACAATCCCCAAACCCTTCTCAGCATAGGTGCGGAGCTCGAACCTGTTCTATCCAATGCTGCAATCCTTAAATTTGAATGAGGAAGCCCAATACCGAATATAGAGGCATGTACAAAATATCTCCTCACAGCATTAGTAACAGTTGCAAACCGCCATCCAAAAGAATTGGTCTCAAAGTTATAGCTCCAACCATTTCTATTTTGTTTGGGTCCATTAAAATTTGCAGGGTTGACATCTATTAAAGTATTCCAAACCTTAAAGCCACTTTGGTTTTCAAATGAAACGCTATAATTAACATCGTATCGGTATGATTTATTAATCGTGTAAACACCATTTCCATTTGTATATCCGTGTCCCAATTTTACCAACCTTCTTGTTTTTACTTTTACCCCAACTACCGGTATCAAAGCATTTGCATTTGTATTACGCACGAGCAAGCTGCCTGTAGGGTTTCTTGAAGGAGGCATTCTTTGACTTTTACCATCGTTGTCATTAGGCAATAATCCTGTAAGTCTAAAGGATTCATCTTCTAACTGATAATAAAAACCAGTTATCATTTGTGATACTCGACCAGTTTCATCTGCCAATCCATCTTCCATGAATAAGTCTTCCAGTATTTCATACTTTAAATCATGAAATTTGTAGTCTTTTGATACTACAGTATAAAACCATTTACCTTCCTGACCATTCTCCTCTGTCTTAAAATAATCACCTTAAGATTCAATTTCATAATCCAAAGGGTAATCGAATAAATCCAATGAATCCGCTACCAGTGCATCATAATCTCCTGCTGAAGCAACAAAGAATTTAAGGTAATAATGGGTTGTTTGAATGATGTCGCTGCTTAAATTCAAACGGTTGTTTTGTTTTGCCAAGTTATCATAAGCCACCTTCATATTGCTCACGCTATAAGGGTTCTCAAGCTTTTTTCCTAACTTAGTTGCTGTCAATCCACTAGCTTGATAGTATTCTTCAATACTTGGATTGGGTTTCTCATTTTCCAGTACATTGTCTTCCTGACAAGCCTGAAACATCAATGTAATGCACAAAATTCCAAATAGGCGTCTTTTCATATTTTAAGTTTCGATTGTTTTTTTCAAAGATAATATCATTCCTATAATATATCCTAGAAGTATTTTCTAATTTATGCAAATGTTTTGAATTTCGGTAGTGCAATAATAAATGAAAATGTAGAATTCTAAATTAGCAAAGTATTAAAAACCTTACGAGTTTGAAAATTTACTTTTAACCTGAGTTCGATTTTAAAATAGGGCTATTTAATCAGTTAAATCGGTTTTGTACTTTATTGATGGTGGTTTAGGAAAGAAACTGTATGCAATAAGTCCTGAAATTTGATTAGTTAGGAAATTTTCAAATGAACGATGTCTGGAATGTTCTATTTGGCATATGTTCTTAAGCTCATCGTTTACTGTTTCAATGATTGATCTTTTTCTAATCATGATTTTATCTTTCATTTCCATGAGTACATTTTTCATATTGTTCCTAATGTTGGTGATCATATTGATACCATCAATAAATAGTATATTGGCTAAGTCCTTTGAAATGTAGTTTTTATCGGTATATAATTTACCTTTGAATTTATTGATAAACCATTTGTTTTTTTTGGTTCCCTATCGTCCACATTACCCTGAGTAATGATTAAATTCAATAATTCCACTTGGTCATTAATGACTAAATGTAGTTTAAAGCCATAGAAATAGCCCATGGTTGATTTACCAACCTCGGCAATATCCTTAAAACCTTTTTACGCTTTATTCTTTTGTTTTTAAACACTCTAATAGTGGTTGAATTGACAAAAGAAATCCCTGTCCCCTTTCCCAAACAACTGGTTTTTAAGAAAAGTACCATGGGCATGGTAGCGCTTTGCATAAGCTCAACAATTCTATTGTAAGATACCGTATCAGGAAACAGGTGTTTTATATGCTTTTTAATCATAGGGCAAATAAAAATGCTTCATGTTTCTAAATCCATCGGAATGAAAATAAATAATGATGGTAATGACCACACTATCGGTCATTTTAGACTTTCTTTTGGTTTTTTACCTAGAGTATGATTTTTAATCGAATTTCTATATTCTGCCGTAAATTCATCGATAAGATAGAAAATTTCTGTACTTTTTTATGGCGTTTATGTAATATTTTGATGAATTTTAACAAAAAATTATTAATTGAACTCAGGTTAGGAGACTCAGACCCTTTCATGCATACAATAACAACCGACATTGGAAAGGAATTCACAAACCACCAACAAATTAACGAGCAGTTAGTATTTATTTTTACTTTGCAACCCTTTACAATGTTGGGAACGAGGTGCCAATGAAAATTTGAACGGACTTGGGAGGCAATATTTCCTAAAAAACTAACTTTGACACTATTGATGAGCAAGCCGTCAAAGAGGCGGTGATTAAATTAAATAACAGACCCAGAAAAAGATATAATCAAAGTTCACCAAATGAAGTTTTTGGAGCAACCATAAATAATAATGGAAAAATTGCATTTATGACTTGAATCCACGATCTTTATCCATTAAAAAAAACAATAGAACCTTAATTATTTTTTAAAATTTAAAATTAGAATTACGAAAAAAACTATCTATCCAGTAATAATGGCATTATTAATTATTTCCTGTACAGAAGATGTTGTCAATGTAACTCCAAGCTCTGATTCAAATGCTGAAGATCTGGTTACTGTAACACCAAGCTCTGCTTCAGCATCAACATTAAAGTTTGATGATACCGATCATATTTTTAAGTACTTCAATTCGACAGTTAATGAGCAAGATTTTACTTCTAATAGAACTATATTGCATAATGAGAGTGAATTTAAATCTTTCAAAGAAGTGTACCATACTGCGTTGGAAGAGTTAGAAGCCATTGAAACTCTTGAGCAACATGATGCTTTTTTAAAGAGGTATAGCGATGTTCTTAAAGTTATTGATAGTACATACGTGCCTAAAATAGCAAGCCCATTATATCAAGCAATTTGTAATAGGGATGGAATTTATGAATCTGAAGGCTATGTGCATAAAATAATCGATTCGGAGTATATGATAATAACTAAATCGGAAAATATCGATGCCTTGCAGAAAATACATTCTACCAATAACATAAATCCAAAGGGTTTTAGAGTAGTACCCTACAACGCAACTGGCATTCAGAACAAGCAAAATAGGCAGACAGCAAGCTGTGGGTCTATAGTAGAAAAAAATTATTTCAATAACAATAAAAAGTGTAAAGATGATAGAAAGGTATATGTAAAAGGCTTAACCGATTTCATTGTGTCAGGAAATAATTTTACTCCTAGAGCATTTGCTGTTGCATATGGGACGAAAAGAAACTCGTTTTGCAATTGGAAAGAGTATAAAACAGCTCTAGCAACGAGAAATTGTTCCTTTACGGTTACTGCAACTCTGAATGGTACAGACTATAACTATAGTAAAAGTTTTTACGACCAATCTACCACCTCGGATTCTTATAAAATTCTTCTTTATAATGCTTTATTAACATCAAGCCCAATCCCTTGGCAGGAAGGAGAAACTTTAAGTATCGAATTTACAAAGATAAATTTAGAAGCAACATCACGGGGAGTCGGAAACAATTGGGTTAAGTTAAATTGCCAGTAGTTATAAAATATTTTTTCAGCCAGGCGGTTTGAATTACAAACCGCTTGACAAAAAATTAAGGATATGAGACTAATTGTATTAATTCTGTTATTTCTACACAATTCTTTTTCATTATTTTCTCAAACGAATAATGAAGAAAGCAGAAGCTATAACTTAAGCGCTAAAGTTGGAGTTGGGATAACAAAATTTGCTGTGTCAGGATTTGATACAGAAGATTACCCTGCAATGGCTACTCGCATTGGAGCTGTTATTTCAAAAAACATTATTGGTAATAGGTTTCAAGTAGAGTCTGGAATGAACGTTTATTTCCGAGGAAAGAGTAAATCACCCCTTGTTGATGAGATATTTTGGTATGGGAAAGGAGCAAGGCTCCCACCTCTAGATGAAACAGCAACCCAGCGCCACATTGCTTTCGAAATCCCAATTATGATTAAGTACTTATGGAGTGGTAGTAGGTCTATGAACACAGGGTTAATAATTAGGCAATGGGGTCCAAAGGACCATAAGTCTTTTTTAGCCTCTCAAACTGAAGTGGGAGCTATTATAGGAATAAATCAAAAGGTGATAAAACACTTCAGTATTGGTTTAGACTTTTATCTTGGTTTTAAAGATTTCTTCTCAGGAGGTGCTATTAGTTCTTCGGGGGGAATTTCAATTCGTGAAAGATCTGCCCTTTTTTCAATAGCATATGACTTTTAAGATAGATGACTAATTTGATCTTTAATTGTCATTAGTTATATAAGTTTCACACAGGCAGGCGGAGTATCCCGTCTGCTTATATATTTCACTTATGAGATTGTTTAAATTATTTATTTGTGTCATCCGATTAAAATCAGCGAAAATATTCTAGTTATTAGAAAAGTACAAATGCGAGATTTTTCAATCTCACTTTTGCTTTGTAATATTGAAAATTCTCACACTAACAATATTACGGGTGAAAATTACGAAATTATCAGAACAACCAATAATTTGCCAGCTTCTTTCCTTCATTCCCAAGGAACTGGTTCAAAAATCAGTTTCTAAGTTTGCTTCCGACAAATATTATAAGACCATGAGCACCTACAAGCAGTTCGTGGTTATGCTTTATGGCATCATCAGTAAGTCAGGGTCCTTAAATAGTCTTTGTAAATGTTTGCTGTTTATAGAAAGTAAACTGTGCTACTTGGAAAAAGATAACCTGCCAGCCATAAGCACTCTTTCCTCTGCGAACTGCAGCAAGAACAGCGAGGTTTTTGCTGACTTGTATTACAATTTACTGGATTATTATAAAGAGGAGCTGCAAGGTCAAGCTTTAGTCCTACCCATCAATGGAGAAGCCTCTGCTGAGAAGTTTAAACGTTTGACAGTACAACTTTTACCCTGTTCAGCGAGGTATTTAAGGGGGCTGGCCGTAAACCTTTGGAGGGTAAAAAAAGGGCGGAATAAAAGGCCAGACCTTGCTGCCTTTTGATAGTTTGGTGCCGAACATATTGAGCTGGGAGCTGCCGCTAAAAACGACAAGGATTTCTTCGGACAGCTATCGGTAAAAAAAGGGTATTTATATATCTTTGACAAAGGCTATGTAAACTATAATGTGAACCGAATGGAATGACAAAGGGGTTTATTTTGTCATCCTGCTCAATAAAAATGCTTCCTATAAAGTATTAAGAGATGATCCTGTGGATATTATGGACTTAGCCACGGGTGAAGGAGTACTTAAAGTACCAAGTAATACAGGTGAAATTAAATAGAGCCTATTAGATAACTATACCAGAGTCATTGGTAAATGCTTGAAAATCAGAATCAAATGATTAGCCTATGTGTAATTTAGTTTTATAGTCCACATAAAAGGATCGAAAGAAGGACTAAAACTACGATTAGTAACCTATAAAGATCCCGATTCGGCTAAAGTACTAACGTTTATAACCAACCAAACGGAATACAAAGCATTGACCATCAGTCATATTTATAAAAACAGATAGACAATAGAACCATTTATCAAGCAACTAAAACAGAATTATCAATTAAGCTACTTTTTCTCGGATAGCCAACAGGGAATTATGAGCCAAATATGGATAGCTTTGATTGCTAATTCGATTGTTACACTTATTTTAAGCCGAAATAAACAGGCTGAATCTATTTCCACGGTAGTAAGCATGGCAAGAAGCGTCCTCGATACTTATATATGTTTTTTGAGTATCATAAAACATGAAAAATTAAGGATTGAAGAACGGAATAATGAAATAGTGCAAATGACTTTGTTTGGAAACCTAGCAGGGGGTGTTTTTCAGAAATTAAATAAATCACCCTAAATTTATTATTAAGCCGGTTTATTCTTAATATTAAAAATTAGTCGGATGACACTAATTTAAAGTTATTGAGTTATCTGATGGAATTCACTTAATTCTGTAATAAAAAAAGGTTAGCCATAGTTTTGACTAACCTTAAATAACTTAAGTGAAATTTTAATTACTTTTCTGCCTGAATGTTGCCATTAGCATCTAAAACCATCTCTTTTACTTCTTTTTTTACATTGTCAGAATTAAGAGTATGGTCTTTTACAGCAATATGTGGCGCAATTACCAAGGCAACAATCGACATTAATTTGATCAGAATATTCATTGAAGGACCAGAAGTATCTTTAAAAGGATCACCCACTGTATCTCCAGTAACCGAAGCTTTATGTGCTTCAGAACCTTTATATTCCATCTTGCCATTAATCAAAACACCTTTTTCGAATGATTTTTTCGCATTATCCCAAGCGCCACCAGCATTGTTCTGAAAAATCCCCATCAATACACCGGAAACAGTAACCCCGGCTAATAAACCACCTAATATTTCGGCAGAAGATGTTTCTGGAAATACATCTTTAAATCCAAAACCTACTAAAAGAGGGACTGTTAAAGCGATAGCGCCCGGCAAAATCATTTCTCGAATGGAAGCTTTAGTAGAAATGTCTACACATTTTTCGTATTCAGGTTTTGTAGTACCTTCCATGATACCAGGTAACTCTTTGAATTGCCTTCTTACTTCCTGCACCATGTCCATTGCCGCTCTACCCACGGCTGCAATACATAGGGAAGAGAAGATGTACGGAATCATACCGCCTACAAATAGGGCAGCTAATACAGGTGCTTTGTAAATATCGATTGAGTCGATGCCTGAAATACCTACGAAAGCCGCGAACAATGCTAATGCTGTTAAGGCTGCTGAAGCAATGGCAAAACCTTTACCTGCTGCTGCTGTGGTATTTCCTACTGCATCCAAATTATCAGTTCTTCCTCTTACTTCTTCAGGTAAACCACTCATTTCAGCAATACCCCCTGCGTTATCCGCAATAGGGCCGAAAGCATCAATGGCTAATTGCATGGCAGTGGTGGCCATCATACCTGCTGCAGCAATTGCTACACCGTATAATCCAGCAAATTGGTAAGAAACTACAATACCTGTAGCTAAAACTAAAATAGGTAATACTGTTGATTGCATCCCTACCGCTAAACCTGCAATAATATTAGTGGCAGAACCTGTACTAGATTGGTGTACAATGGAAAGCACTGGTTTTTTACCCATTGCAGTATAATATTCTGTAATAATACTCAT
>JBBSPJ010000141.1:0-10219 GCA_038258905.1 Cytophagales bacterium | reverse complement strand
TTAAACTTAGTATATAAGCCTGGAGTTTAAACCCGCAAGGTTTTGGAAACCTTGCGGGTTGGGGGTGGTTAATCTCTTGCCAATTGGTTTTCGTAGTCAAATTCTGACATTAAGGCAATAAGCGTTTTCTCTGCTGATTCTAAAGCGTCTACTTTTTCACTTTTAGTATGAATAAATGCACCTGCTTGCAGAGTAACAAAAGTATCTACTCCATTGATGCTTTCATCAACAATCGGATCAGCTTTTCTTGAATCTTCTTCAGAAAGTTTAGCCCGAATGCTACCAGCTATTAAATTAGCATTGTCGCTTATGGAAAGGGCAAGAGTATCCATTAAACTGAAGGTGCGAGATTGATTAGACGTGATTCTCCAATTGATAATTGCTTTTGCTAAGCCGGGGATCCACTTTTCTCGCAATGCTTTAGGAGCTACTAAGCATTTGCCGAATACGTTTTCTGACTCAATCCAGTCCTCTGATTTTAGCTTTTCAATAGTTTCATCGGACATTTCCGGCTCTAATTGATTGATGCTAACTGTAAAAAGTCTTCTTAAATCAATAGCAACATCAAAAACAAAAAGGCCGGTTGCTCTTGTGTTATTAGGTATCCATTTCCGGCTAATACTTCTGTCTTTTTGCTCTAATAAAGAAATGATTTCTTCTTCGTTTAATTCATTATTTTTTTCATCACGAATAATTACCTTATTATTTGGACGATCACTTCTATCAAATGAAGCATTTTCACTATCCATGCCAGCAAGTAATGGGTGCAATGCCCTCATCGCTGAAATTGATAAAGGGCTTCTTCTTTTTAAAGTTCTTTCTTTACCACCTTTAGAAGCTTTCATCCATCCTCCAAAAAGTTGATCAGCATAAGTCGGATCGCATGTTGCATAAACTTCACCTTCTTTTAATTCTTTTTGTTTATTCACGTCAAAAAGAAACGTAGTGGGTGAAGGGGTCTGATTGATAGCTTCACATAGCGCATCAACTAATGATCTTTTAACTTGCTGACCACTTGAATATGGAATCCTTCTTCCAAATTGACTATCATAGTAATTTTTCTGTCCATCTGAAACATTGAAAACTGTGTGCTCTGCTCTTTTTAATGTTCTTATATATATTGTATTCATAATAATTTTTTTACGATTTTTATTAAATTTCTTTAAATACTAAGCTTGTTTTTCAACAAAAGCATAATCAAATTTGAGTAAAGTACAGAAATATCCATACTCTTCATTTGTCATTAAATGGATTTCATCCTTAAGCTTTTTAAGGCTCAAAAGGTCTTTCTCATCCATATCTTTTATCATCTTGGTAAGTGCTTCTATAAATCCTTTTTTGGATAGGGAAGCAAATAGTTCCTTTTCAATGAGGGTTTTTCTATCTAATTTTGTACCCCCTGCTCTATACTTGTGAATAATTTTAGCTAAATCCATAGTATAATCTGTGATTTCTTCTTTGTTCTTTGTTAACATAGCTACTAACCAGGTTTTATATGCTTGATAATTTATTGTGTCTTCTTCTTTTTTAAAGGTTAGATTTTTATCTTCCTTCATATATTTTTTAAGACCATCTGGTCTTAATGCCTGCAATCCAATACTACCCAGTTCGCAAGCTCTTTTAATGTGCATGCCAAAAAGGCTCTCAAAATTATTTTTATCTATTTTTTGTCCTCCAAATAGCTTTTGATAAACCTCCCAAAGTTTTTTGCCTGATTTTAATTGAAATGGAATGAAACCAATTGTTTTGTTAGTTTGACCGAACCCATAGACGTAGCCCATCATTTCTTTATTTGGAAATGTAAGCGATAGACTGAAAAACAAGCGAGACCAGTTGACTGTATTTATTTCAGCCAAGGATGTTTCCACCTTAAATATTTTATAATCAGTAAGCATCGAGAAATCAAAATCAGCTCTGTAATCCTCCGGGTTAAGTGAATAAGTGAGCCACTGACCATTCCATGTGTTTATTTGGTTCCCTCTTAATTTTTGTAAAACGGGATCGTTTAAATAACCACGATATATTTTCCATCCTTCAAAAGTTTGTAATGTAATTAAAGGATCATCAAATAAAATGGTAAAACCACCTGCTACACCTACTCCTAAACTACTTCCAATCCACGAAAGGTAAACTTCATTTTCATCAACAGGAATCATCACTTCACTTACTAAGCCGGATGTGCTTGCAAACTCTTTTGATTCAGAGGCAGGAAATCCTAGAGCGAAGCTTGCATCAGGAATCTCATTCTCTGCTTTCTCAAATAGATTTGCCAGTTTTTCCCTTCTCTCAATTTCTGTTAAGAGATGAGGCTTTTGCCCCTTCTTCATTTGAACAAAAGGAGAGTTCGTTACCCACTGAAGATATTTAGGATGATTATAGAACAACTCCCAATATTCTTCTTCAAAGAATTCTTTTGGGGTAAGTTGTTTCCTGTATTTTTCGTTGTACGCATTCAAAAAGGTTCTCCCTATTACTGATGGTATCATAGTATCTGATTATTTACGTCAAAATTATTCTCGGAAATCTTTCTTACATCTAACCCTGCATGGTTCTCATAAGCCTTATCAGGTATTACAAAAGGTTTATTTCCTTTTTGGGCTTGATTTAAATTGCGCACAGCATAATATCTTATTGGTATTTCTAACTCCAATCTTTTTTCAAAATAAGAGTTTTCGTATTCCTCTAAATCACCTTCGCAAATGCAGGAAACAGAATCTATTTCTAACAATTCAAAAAGTATTGATTTACTTCTATGCGTTAACTGATCAATGGAAATTCTACCGTCAGCTTTAAAAACCGAGTGTTCCTCTATATTCAGAAAATCTATAGTTGGAAATACGTAATCAATTTTCACCTGTAATTCTCTTTCTTTTAATATCTCCTTGTCAGGTAATGCTTCAAATGATCTTTTTAGGATATCTACATCGTAAGGCAAAGCATCATTTTTATTTTCAGGCGGTGGCATCACATATATTGGTTTGGTTTGTCCAATGGTAGCTTCTGTTCTTTTCCTATTCACTCTACCAAATCGCTGAATCAGTGCATCAATAGGTGCAGTTTCAGTGATCATGAGATCAAAACTAATATCCAGGCTTACTTCAACAATTTGGGTGGACACTACTATGCAGGCTTTTGAGGATGTATTGAACTCCTCAAGGGAATTTCCTTCTGCATCCATTCCCATTAATTTTTTTTCCTTTTCATTTCGATCTCCTCGTTTGAATCTACTATGGAGGAGTAAAATTGGAACATTCGGATATTCATTCTTTAAGGTAGAATAAGCCTCCTGAGCTCTTGCCACTCTATTATATACAACAAGTATCTTTTCATTTTTTTCAATAGCTTCGGGAATTCTACTTTTGGCATCATCGAATGACTTAATTTTATGAATCTCATGTCGATCAAATTGATTCATCTCATCATCACTTAGTTTGACTTCTAAAACATCTTCCCCTAGCACCTCTAGAATTTTATTATATAATTCTGTGGGCATGGTGGCTGTTCCGATATGGATACTACAATCAAGCTGATTTAATATTTGCACCAATTTCAATACAATAGCTTGAGAAACTCCCGTATAAGTATGGATTTCATCCAGAATAATATCACAGCCTTTTAAATCCAGCAATAAGGCTTCAAATCCTCTCATACCAAAAGCTATAGAAGCTAATTGGTGAGGAGTTAAAATTTTTATAGATGAACCAAAAAGAGATTGCAATGCCGTTTCTTCTTCAGCACCTTTTCTTTTGACAACCATTGAAGCGGAATGCAATACACGGATATCCAGATCAGGGTTGGTAGGCTCCAGATCCTTTATTAAACGCTTAAACATAGCATTAATGGAAGCTTGAAAAGGAAGTGTATAAAAAACTCTACCTTTCGTTCTTTTAAATAAAAAATCTGTTTTTCCTGCACCAGTACTGGCAACTACAATAGTGTGTTTTTTGGGAGAATTAGTTTCCTTTAATGACAAAGGATAAAGCTTATGAGTTCTGTTGAAAAAAGATAAATTCGGTACTTTAAAAGCCTTTTCTAATTTATTTTGTGTTTCATCAATCAAGGCTGATGCATAATGGTCAGCCCCCATTAGTAATCCCCTCCATTCTGAAAAACCACTCTGCTTTGATTTATTCTTACAATAACTTATGGCAATAGATAAATTTTTCCTTGCCGTATCTTCTGAAAAAGGTTCGCAACCGATTCCTAAATCATTAAGTAGTTCAAATGCTGCAAAGCTCCATTCTTCCCATTTGCCTATGTGATAATCTTCATAATCATAGCCATTTTCCAAATCAAGCAACCCTTTATCACCTGCATCATTCTTTATAGATTTATGATGCCCTGCAACCATTTCAATTAACTCGGATTGCTGTTCCTGAGGAAAAACTGATAGAAATAATAATGAACTTATTTCATGTCGGAATAATTTTGTATTTATGCTTGTAGATTTTAATCTTTTTTGAAATTCAGGATGTGCTTTACCCATATCGTGAAGTATTGCACCATTGTAAGCCAGTTCTTCATCCATTTTCAGATAGGATGCGAATGCTTTAGTTGCGTAAGAAACATGTAGTAAATGTTCTTTGAGTGTAGTCCATTCAGGGCCAGATTTTGCGAGTAGTCTATCCATTATACAGCATTTACAGGTTGACCAATTACTCGTATCCATCCATACATAGGTTCATTACTTATCCTATGATAGCCTACTAAAAAAGCCTTATCATTTTTCTCAAAGACAAGCTCAAAGCCAGCAAATTTTTCATCATCTTCTTCAAACTCTGCTTTGGTGCTCTCTAGAATTAAGTCAGGATATAACATATCTTCATTTCGGCATAGACAAATATGTTGTTTAGCAGCACCTATCGCATCTTCTTTATCCAGAAAAGCAAGGTGAAGAGTTGGATTTTGCAATACCCCTCTAATTAAAATAGCCTTAGGACGATCAAAAAGTATTTCCTTTCCTTTTTTAGTAGAATTCCACCCACGGGTTTGAATTACTTCCTGCTGTCCTGACACCTGATCGTAAGAAATACGGTGTCCAGCAATTTTAGTAATACCAGAAACATTAAGTGTCTCCGGAAACAATTTCTTTTCCATACCTTCCACAATAGAAGGCGTCAAAAATTGCTGACTAAACGTTTCGCTGTCCCTAACTGCCGTCCAAGGTTTTATAAAACCGAAAGGACCTGAATATTTTACTACATAATAGTTCATATCGTTTGTTTTTAAAACCCGCAAGGTTTTTGAAACCTTGCGGGTTTGTTCAATTTTATTTTAAAGCACCAAAACCAATTCCTGTAGAATTTCCAACTCCCACATTCCAAGCAAATGCCAATTGTTCAGAAGTACCCTCTATAATTACTGGGCACATACTTGCTCTACAGTCGATACCATTAAAGGAAATCTTTTTTGTTTTAGGATTATGATAATCAGGATCAAAGTAGACTTTTACTCCCTCATGATTTAAGCTCGCACTTTTAAGTTTCGTCTTCAAAGTTTCAGTCATTAGTTCCCCACTTCCCTCATCTGAAAACAAGTAAAACTTAGTTCGTTCACCTTCAAACCTTTTAATAAAAACGGGGCTATTTAACAAAAATCTTTGCTTAGTTTCAAAAAGTGGATCATTGCAAATGGAAATACTTTCTACTTTCAATCCGAAATTAATTTCTGGATCATTTTGAATATTATGAACCAGTCTTTTAAGCATTTGTGAATCGAATGCACTTATTATCCATTCTGCTCCATGAATAAATTCCAATCCTGTTTTCTCAGCTTTACCTCCCTGCAACCATGATAAAGAGTACAAAGAAACCTCATCATGAATGTTGTTTGCCCCCAACCATTTATGAAAGGCACCTACTAAATACTTCTGGTAATCATAGGGTACAATTGCTTTGTTAGGTGATAATTTTAATATTAATCTCATATATCTATCTTTTACCCCAAACCCGCAAGGTTTTCGAAACCTTGCGGGTTTTTATTAGGGTTTTTCTTTTGATTATTTACAATTCTATCTCAAAATCAATAGTAGGTTGCTCTCGATGAAATTTTTCAAAATCCACTTTCCCACCAAACCACTGCAATACTTTTTCCCGTTTTAGTTGCGTAATTCTTTCGCTCAAAAATGCATGGTAACTACTGTGTTTCCAATCCTCCAAATCCTTCACAAATCCATGATGCACCGGGTTGTAGTGGATATAATGAATGAGTTGTGTGAAATAGCTTTCATCCTCCACTTTCTTTCTGTTAATGTTATCCAAAAATAAGCTCCCACGCCTGTCATACTTTTTATTGTAAGCTTTAGCGTAAGCATTTAAAAAATTACCGAATGTCCTGCTTATAAAACCCGCAAGGTTTGTGAAACCTTGCGGGTCTGCTACCAACTTCGTTTTATAAACCTCTCGCAAATGCTTTTCTTCCTTTATTCTTAAAGCAAAATGAAAATGATTTGGCATTAAGCAATAGGCAAAAGTATCTGCAATAGGCGTTATATACTGATTGTACTTCATCAGAAAATAGTAAAAATTTTCATCACACCTAAATATATTATCATCGCTATTTCCATGATTATAAACATGATATAAAGTATCCGGTAAAAAGGGTTCTCTTTTATTTCCCATTCGTACTTATTTTATTTCCTTTTTTTAAACCCGCAAGGTTTTTGAAACCTTGCGGGTTTGTAAAACATTTTTATTTAACCCCCACACATCCAAATCCCTGACTACCCAAATTCCCAAAGCCGGCAAAGTAGCCTATTTCTTGTAGCTCAACCGGAGCTATTAACTCAAATTCAAACTTATAAGCAATCAATTTGGATGCTTGAGGCGTATGCTGCTTTATAGTAATTCCCTTTTTATAAATTTTGCCTAATGGTGTTAATTTAAGCACTGTTTCATGTGGTGAAAAATCAACACTTGCACCAGCCAATACTAGTGCCTGCGCTTTGGATACTAAATTAGAGAGTATTAGCTTTTCATAGTCGGCATCTTTGGGTTGGAGATAATCTTCTCCCCCATCGGGTCTTTTATTCCTTATAAAAATCGGGGACAAACAACGGTAGGTCATCTTCTTCAAAAATACTGGGGCTTCCATGGCTTCAATATGAGAAACAGCGTAACTTACTTGCGTAATTTGATCGCCAATGGTAAACTCCTGATCCATAAAAATACCCTTTATGAATACCTGCGCTGTTTTATCTACCAAACAGCTAAATTGAAAGGAGGCATTAGTACCCATATGCTCCAATCTGCCTGCCTCCGGAATAACCTTTGCCTTATCGAAATCAAGATGAGAAAAAGTAAAAAGCCGGAATGGTTTATTCCCTGCTAAATATCCTTGATCATGAAGAAAACTCGCAAAATGACTATCACATGTATCAATGATTTTGTAAATCACTGATGACAGTTCATATTGATAGTTAATAGGCAGAAACCTATCATTACTCACTCTATTTAAATGAATTTTAAATCTCATAATAATAATTTCATTTCATCCGCTAAACTAATTTTCATTTTTGACAACTTGTGTCAAAAAAGGAAAAGCAATCATTTTATTTACTAAATATTGAATTAACCCTGTATCATTTATATAATAAATCTCTCTTGGCAGGCCTAAAATAAATCGTCCTATACCTTCATAGCCCCTCACCGGGTCAAAGAAGAGAAGCTCTCGTCATCTTTAATTAAAAAGTCAACCGTGGCAGGATACTCCTCTCTTAATAAATTGTAGGCTCGTAAACTTAAGTCCAGTTTAATCCAAAAAGAGGATTTACCCGCCAACCCAAAAATATCACGTTCAAGCTTTTCATGTTGCTCTTCAAATTTCCATGATTGATCTAAAGGGATTAACTGTCCCATTCTTTCCAATTTAAAAAGCTTAGTCATTTGTGCATTAACATCAAATGCCGATAAAGTAGAAAAATCACTTTCTATTTTTAGGGGCTCAATGAGTCGGTTAGAAATATTACCACTCTCTGCTGAATGGTAATGCTTAATCAAAACTTGTCTTTTTTCTGAAATACTTGACTTAATTTTTTCAACCAGCTGACTCAAACGTGCCTTTACTATCAATTCCTTCACTGGAGGCAACTCTGAACTTTCGTAAAGCTTTTGAATAATGCTGCCCATCAGAGGATGTTTATTCAACCCAGCCAATTGACGCATCAAAGTCAGTTCATCTGCTGTAAATACAGGATGTATCTTTTCTTCTAAACTTTGGTGTATGAAATAATTGCCATAAAAATCTTTGTCTATAATGAATCCGGCCTCTTCTAATAACTTGAGGTAGCGGTATATACTCCTTTCGTTAATCTCTGTTATTTCCGCTAATTTGCGGACGGTATAACGCTGTTTAGCGGAAAGTAAGCTAATTATTTTCAATAAACGAAGCAATTTTGCCTGAGGAGCCATTTGGGTTTTGGTTTAATTTCAAAATCAATAATAAAAAGAATTAATGAATATTTTATATTGTTTCGATAAAACCCTTGAATTAAACGTTTAAATAATTAGTATGGGATTTTCAAAAGTGCTATATCTACTATTTCAATGATAATCAGAGGCTTCTAATTAAAAATCCTTCATTAGAGAGCAACGTTCGTAGCAACTTCTTTCAGCATAAACTTTAACCAATACCAATCTTCACCTTATTTTTTATTTTCAGCAGCTGTTAGAGTTCAAATACCATGTGCTTTTATTTATTATACCACTTTCTATTTAGCCAAGCTTTATTTAATTTTGTCACTATGGAACTAGGAAGAAATGAACCATGCCATTGCGGAAGTAGTAAAAAATATAAAAAATGCTGTTTATCGAAGGATGAACAGGCTTCTATACCCATTGAGCCACCTAAAAAGAAAACTTTTAACAGCTTGGATAATGATGATAACAATGGCAGCTGGGAGGACAGTGATAACCTTGGTATGGATTATACTGATACCAATCAGCAGGAAGACGTTAGGAATTATGTTGACCCTGATCTCAATGAAGAAGAGAATCGGCTAGTAAATGAATGGTGGAATAACTATGATCCAGACACCGAAGCCAAAGAAGTAGAGCAGCATATCTGGACTTTTGCAAAAGCCTATCCCAACTTAGTTGACCATTTAGGCTTGGAGCATGAGGTGATTTTTGAAATGGGTGCTGAATATAACAGGGCTAGCAACACAGCGGCATATATCAATTTCCTCATAAAATTTAGAAAGGAATTTCCCTCTGCTTATGAAAAAAGTGCAGGCTATTATGATGCTGATATTATTTACTGGTTAACGGCTCAAGGCGAAGTAGAGAATATCAATCACTATTTCTCCTTTTTTATCAAAAATCCAACACAACATATAGACCGATTATTCCCAGTGATCCATTTTTTAGTAGCCACGGAAAATATTACGCCACTAATGGTACTAATAAACGCTGTCAAAGAACAGTTAAAAATTTCTCAAGGATCTTTACAGGATGAAACCATTACAATGCCTCTGATTTATAATGAAATTGATAAATTTATTGACAGTGATGACGACTCCATGGTCAAAGCCTCTAAATTTATTGATTTACAAGAAGCCTTAGGGATGGATTTGTACTATAAAGACAAGGCAATTAAATTTTGGGCACAGGGTTTTGCCGACATTGCTGCTCCAATTAATAGTTGGAATGTTAATCAAAAGTTTAAAAAAGAAGAACTTTATGATTTCTACCTTAGCATATCGATGAACTATATGGCTTTTTTACATGACCGATGTAATCTTTCATGGATATCGGCGCAATATTATTCTGCTTATATATATGAATATTTGATAGAGATATTAGATAACAGCAAAAAAGCCGTACCAAAAATTCTGTTTGATTTCAGTGAGCAAAAAATTGATAAAATCGGGGTTCGGCTTTGCCAAGATTTTCTATTTATAAACCCTACAAAGTTGTTCAGCCTTTTAAACAGTATTCACACTTTTGCAGATTACCTACTTTTAAGTGGGATAGCAAATGAAAAAGAGGTCGAAATCATACAAAAAGATTCAAACAGTATTTTCCAAAAAAACTATCCTGCCTTGCTTAAAGAAAATACTGAGAGTAGGTTTTTTGAGGTTTTCCCTCTTTTGAAATCTAAAAAAATTGAAGGAGAAAATGTTTAAATATTTCTACGCAAAAATAACATAAGCGGGCTATGATTCGCCCCTTCTCTTCCTAAACCCATATAACAACTGCTCCTTCAAACCATGAGGAAACTC
>JBBSPJ010000140.1:0-10227 GCA_038258905.1 Cytophagales bacterium | reverse complement strand
TTTAAAAGAAAATAATACCCGATCTGTAATTTTATAAGTAGGTTCCAGGAAATAAGCAGCGGTACCACTCCAGCCTAACAGTCCTACATCATAATCGTAATAAGCCAGCATCAAACCCTGACGTGGATAACAATGGCACAAGGAAAACATAGCAGAATCGTTGCGCTGCCAGCTAAAAATAGCTTCCATACCGGTTGGTCGTGCCCCACTGGTATTTTGTACGTCCTGTGAATGGGCAAAGATGAATCCATGTTGTAAGCCTACTCCCATTGAGAATAATGATTTTTGCTCTGTATCACTTACCTCAGCTAAAGAGTCTGTTTGGGCGATGGCCAATGAAGTAGTGCAGGTAGCAGCAATTAGTAACCCTATGGCTACTTGCTTGAAAAAGGATATTATAGATTTACCGAAATGCAAGTCAATTTTGTTGTGATAAAATATTTTAGGAAGCAGATATTTTAATTGGAATGTCATAAAGAATCTTATTATGGCACTAGTTAACAAACGGGTATTTTACTTAACCTGATTCGTGTTTTCATTTTTATGTAAAATAGTCTAAAGAGGGTTAGTAAATTAACATTTTATCATAAGCTATTATTCCACTTTTCTAACAAAATTGCCTTCAATAAAGCCATCTAGCAACTCAACTCCTATCACTGTATTGGTAGAATCCATAATAAACCGTTGAGCGGCATCATTTTGCTCCATGTAAAACTGATTGGGTGATTGAGGTATGAGTTTTATCCTATTAGAGCCCAAAACAACGAAAAGACTATCATTTTCAGTAATCACTTCAAAATTCATTTGCTCATTCAAAGAATAAGTACCATTAAACTTACCAAGCAGATTTTTATCAATAGCAAATGGTTCTCTAGGTAGTGGAATTCTATATGATTTGTTTTGAAGAATTGCATCGATACTATTGGATATTTCCTCCGTAACTGGATGCCTTCGATTGCTTAAAACAATTATTGTTGTCCGGTTTAATGGGTTATTAGTTAATGAGTAACTAAAGCCATCATCTGATGTATATGAAAATATGTTTTCTGCCTTATAGGGATTAGAATTGACTATTTTGACTAAATCCATAGCGGTTGATTTAATACCTTGACTACTTAATGCTAAATTGGCGTTATAAGTTGGCGATTTTAGCAGTTCAGGTCCTTTGCCCCGGTGGTTATAATGCAGATAACCTACTGCTAATGAAGTATCCTGTCTTTGAAAGTAGGTATTATCTAATCCTAAATTATCTGCATAATCTCGTATATTCTCCTGAAAACATTTTCCACTTTGCTTCTCAATGAGCAATCCTAATAAATTATAATTCAACTCGCTATATTGAGCTGTATCGGAGGACTTTATGGCTAAATTAGTAAAATTAATTGTTGATTTCTATTCGGTTATTCTGTTTTTTAGATCCATTCATTCGCGTAATATCCTTGTTATTTCAACCGGATCTGATTTTCTTTTACGATAGAAGATTACATGTCGAATTGATTTTAATGCAAACAAGTCCTCAGTAATTCCTCTAGAGTTTTTTCCTAAATCAGGATTACTAGCTATGTTTTGGCAACTATTAAGCAGCATTTCGTAGTATTTATCCGCTTGTTCCTCAGACCATTCATCAGCCGTGTAGTCCCAAATCTCGTTTAAGTCATCAACAGCTTTGTTGGTCAATTTGTATTTAGCCATTTCTTCTCCTTTTGGCTTTTAATTCCTCAAGGTTCTTTTTTGGATCGAAATTATGGGCAATTCCGCTATTATTTCCTTCCTGAATAGCATTTCTTAATACAATTGCTTTGCTTTCTTCATTTTCCAAAAGTTGAAGTCCTGCTCTAATTACCTCACTTACATTTTTGTACCTGCCGGCTGTGATTTGACTGCTAACAAATTGGTCGAAATAATCACCTAATGATATGGATGTATTTTTACTCATAATATTAATCTTTTCTCAAAAGTACCGAAAATTGGTAAATTCTTCAAAATTGTGCTTGGCATCCCGAATAGCAAGTAAGTAGATTTTTAATAAAAAATTACACTCCAAATTGCCTTAAATGATGGTCTGTATGTTTGTAAACTAATACTCCAATCTGATCTCTGGTCATTTTACCGAAAAAATCATGGATAAAATCCGGGTTGTTAAAATTTTCATATTCCTCTATCAACGAGATACATTTTGATTTTTCAAATTCTAAATCTCCACTCAATTCTTTTACTATAAATTGATCGGAAGCTGGAATATTTTTATCAAAAGGTTTTTCATCTTTTATCATCCTCCATAAGGCTATCTTACCAAATATTTTACCCATGAAGGCATGATAGTAGGAATGGTCATCTTTTCCTAAGATCCATCCGTTCCAATAGGTATTGTGTTTCAGCATCTGAAAAACGTTCATTTTACCCCAATGAGCTTTATGGCTGCTATCCAATAGTTTAATTCTATTGATTAGTTTTTCCCTTGTTGAATTATCAAATACTGTTTGCATCATTAAAATTGATCAATTGCTAATGAAAATAATATTCAAAGTTAAATCTCTCGATGCGTTTAAAGCTAGTGTGATTTTGTCAATGTAGGGTGGTGAATGCGACATAATTTTTAACTGGGTTGCATAGATAAATTCCAATGGAGCTTTTTTGTACTCGTATTTTAAAAGTTTGCAAAACTTTTTCTTAAAAATTGAGAAAGATTGTTTTAAACAAAACCCATTCATTTCTTCTGTTAGAAAAAAAAACAATCTTCATCATTAATTTTAACCTAATTATTACCCAAATAATAAGCACCATCCAATACATAATTTTTCATTCCATCTATATCTGCTGGATTTATGCCAAGGTAATTATCATTTTCTGCCAAGGCCTTAACTTTCATTTTTTGATAGTTACCCTTAGAAATTTCCTCGAAAATAAAAAATTCATCCCCTTTTCTGATGGTACCAACTTTAGGCATCAATAATAAACTATCAGTTTGTATATAAACCTGTACTTCAAGTTGCGCACCTAAAGGAAGGTTTACTGTTTCAGGTAAATCCGCATGCGCCAAAACGCTATTTTCAGTAACTTTTTTATTGATAAAATGCAAGGTGCTTTCATGCCATTTGGTGCCCTCAGGAATTTTGAATATTACTCTCTGCCCTTCTTTTAGTTGGCTCACATCTTTAGGGAAAACATTAAACTCTAAATGCATCTCACTCAAATTTACCAGCTCAAACAAACTTTTATTAGGCTCCACCATCATTCCGTTACTTATGTTAACTTCTGTGATTACACCGCTGAATGGCGCTCTTAAGCTTAAAATATTCTGTAAATTTCCTTTCTGCAAGGAGGCTATGTTTACCCCCAATTTTAATAACATGCTTTTTTTGCTATCAACATTCACCTTTTCCTCGAAGTATTTTGCTTCGGCTTCCTGCAAGCTTCTAATAGAAATAGATTGATTTTCCGCAAGACTTTTCTTCCTGTTATAATCAGCTTCCAGCTGCTTTAGTTTATTAACTGATGCCAGATAATTACTTTGCAAAGCAAGAATATCTGGATGGGAAAAGGTAGCCAGACTCTGCCCTTTCGAAACAGTTTCACCCGGTAAAATTTTTGAACCTTCTATAAAAGCGTGATGGACTAAATGCAATTCGGAAATATCCTCTGGGGCAACTGCTAACTCACCAAAAGTAGTTAATTTCTTATCTAAGGGTGCTTTTTCTAGTTTCCCTACCTTCAGATTAATGCTTTTCAACTGACTATCTGATAAAGTAATTTCACTTTTGTTCTTTTGGGTCTCTTTTGTAATAGCCTCTTCTTTTCCACCGCAAGCCACAAATGTCAGTAATACAGGTATAATTAATATATTGATATTTTTCATATGTATATTTTATTTTCTTTCTGTTAAATATTGTAGTTCAATTGAAATATTAGCGATCTCCTTTTGGAGCTCTAAATAGGTTTTTTGAATAGTATAAAGCGCTGTTAAATTCTGCACAAATTCATAGAAATTTAACTCCCCTATTTCGAGTGCTTCAGCTGATGATGATTGTAAATCATCTAATTCGTTCATCATGGAAGTGCTTTTATCAATGAGTGAGTTGTAATTTTTAAAATCATTCCTGGCACTGATCAATCTTTGGTATCTTTCATTATTCTCAGCACCTAAAGTAGTTTCCTGAATAGCTTTTTCAATTTTTAGCTCTTCAATTTTCCCCTTTACGCCATTATAAATAATAGGTATGCTTATACCCACCTGCACGCTCTGATAACCGGTTACATTTTGTAAACTTTGATTTACATAACCTATATAAGCATTCGGGAAATACTGCGCTTTGCCCACATTGATGTTGGTTTCTGCCGCCATTAACTGCTGTTCGTTACGTTGCACAAAGGCGGGATCTAATGCAAGTGAGTCGAGAGAAATTGTCCATTTATAGCGGCTATAATCAGCTGCAGATTCAGGCAATTGATCGCAGAAACACAATTGCTTTAGCGTTTGAATATGATCATTAAGCAATTTTCTACTCTGTATCAATTCGTTTTCTACGCTCATTAATTGACCCGACAAACTTAAAGTTTCCAGTTTTCCACTTTCGCCTTTTTTCACCATTTCATCAGCTTGCATCATGCTTTTCTGAAGTAGCTCGGCTTGTTCTCGCAGAAAAACCACTTTCTTTTGGCTAAAAACCCAATCATTCCAGGCTTTTCGGATATCCGTAGCAAGCTTCTTTTTTGCCAGATGATATTCTTGTTGCGCTAATTCAATATTTGCGACAGCCACCTTCTGTCTTCTAAAATTTGCCGGAATATTGCCAAACGACTGCTGCACATTCCAGCTATAATCAATCTCTGGTCCATCAATCTGCCCTCTTTGATAATTAATATTGGCAGCGGGGATTTCAAAGGCTTGTGTTTTAAAATTTTCAGCCTGATCAATTCTTAACTGGGCATTCCGGATCTCAGGATTTTTTTCCATAGCATCCTTAATAATTTCTTCTAATGCTTCAGGTTCATTGTTTTTTTCCTGAGCGCTCGAATGATGATTAAATCCTAGAGAACATATAAACATCAATAACACAATTGAAATTGATTTAGCACCAGACTTCCCTTTATTTCTGTTCATTAAATAGAATAAAGAAGGTAAAACTACCAATGTTAAAAAGGTAGCAGTAACCAACCCCCCTATTACCACGGTTGCCAAAGGTTTTTGTACTTCCGCACCGCTTGAAGTGGAAAGTGCCATTGGCAGAAAGCCTAAAGAAGCCACCAAAGCCGTCATGATTACTGGTCTTAGTCGGTCGGTACTCCCCGTTTTAATGAGTTGCAATAAATCCATATCTTTTTCTGCTTTTAAATCATTTAAATGGCTGATCAACACAATACCGTTCAATACTGCTACACCAAAAAGTGCTATAAAGCCAACGCCTGCCGAAATACTAAAGGGCATATCTCTAATCCATAATGCCAATACCCCACCGATAGCAGAAAGTGGCACTGCAGAATAGATTAACAAGGCATATTTAACTTTTCCAAAAGCAAAATAAAGCAAGATGAAAATTAATACCAAGGCTACAGGAACGGCAATGGCCAATCTTTTGCTTGCTTTTTCCAGCGTCTCAAATTGTCCACCATATTTAATGGAGTAGCCAGGTTCCATTTTCAATTGACTTTCAAGATTAGCTTCTATTTCAGCTACCAGCCCTGCAATATCTCGGTCTCTCACGTTGGTGCCTACCACTACTCTTCTGCGGGTATCATCTCTTGAAATCTGCAAAGGGCCTTCTTTATATTCCCATTTAGCCACCTCAGAAAGCGGGATAAGCTGTCCTGATTGACTTCTTATGGTTATTTTGTCCAACTCAATAGAATTCCTGAAAGATTCTTTCAGCCTTACCACTAATTCAAATTTTCGCTCCCCTTCAAATATGAACCCAGCATTTTCTCCTGCATAGGCAGCTCTGATTATACTGTTCAATTCTTCTATAGAAACGCCATATAGTGCCGCCTTTCGTCTATTATAGCTGATCACCCATTGTGCCAATCCTTCGGTTTGTTCTACTTTCACATCAGCTGCCCCAGGTACATTTTGTATAATGGAAGCTGCTTGCTGACCGTAATCAGCCAGTTTAGCTAAATCTTCACCGTATATTTTAACTGCTATATCGGATTTTGCACCTGTAATCAATTCATTAAATCTTAACTGAATGGGCTGGGTAAATTCAAAAACTGCAGTGGGAATAACCGATAATTTCTCTTCCATCTGTTCAATTAGCCCAAATCGATCTTCTGCAGTAGTCCATTCATCTTTAGCTTTCAGAATAATCATGATATCAGCCAACTCAATGGACATTGGATCGGTAGGTACTTCTGCAGTACCAATTTTCGAAACCACCGATTTAACTTCCGGAAAATTATCCAAGAGGATTTTCTCTGCTTTAGTACTGGTGGCTATACTTTGTTCCAAAGAGGAGCCGGGAGGCAATGTCATTTGCATGGCTAAATCACCTTCTTCCAATTGCGGAATAAATTCTGAGCCCATCTTACTAAAAATAAATAGTGCTACCGCTAATAAAATCACGGATAATGAAATGGTAACTTTAGGATTGCGCAAAGAGGTATTCAATACAGGTTTATAAACCGCCTTCAATTTATTCATCACTTTATCAGCAAAAGTGACTTTATCCTTTATTTTTTTCTTCAGGAATAGAGCAGTCATCATGGGTACGTAGGTCATAGATAAAATCATAGCCCCTATAATGGCAAAACTCACGGTTTGGGCCATGGGTTTGAAAGTTTTCCCCTCTATGCCTGTGAGCGATAGAATGGGTAGAAACACCACCAAAATAATTAATACTCCAAAGGCTGCAGATTTATAAATTTTCTGAGAAGCATCAATTACCACCTCATCCATTTCCGTTTGGCTCAATTGCTTTCCTACATGCACTGTAAATAGAATGTGTAAAATGCTTTCTACTATAATCACCGCTCCATCTACTACTATTCCGAAATCAATGGCACCTAATGACATCAGGTTGGCCGAGACATCAAAAATATTCATCATGATAAAGGCAAATAATAAAGAGAGTGGAATAATGGAAGCTACTATTAAGCCTGCTCTGAAGTTGCCGAGCAAGAGTATAAGTACTAAAATTACTATGATACCTCCTTCCAATAAATTGGTTTTTACTGTATTTATAGCTCTTTCCACTAAATCAGATCTATCCAGATAAGGCTTTATTTTCACTCCTTCCGGTAACGATTTCTGCACTTCGGCTACTCTTTTGTTTACTAAATCCAAAGTCTCCGAAGAATTGGCTCCTTTTAACATTAAAGTGATGCCTCCAACCGCTTCTCCTTTTCCGTCTTTGGTCATGGCACCAAATCTTTTCGCATTTCCGAATTGCACTGTTCCAATGTCCTTCATCAATACAGGTGTAGTTTTATCAGGCTTTACCAATGTATTTCGAATGTCCTCCAAATCCATCATCATACCTTCAGTTCTTACATAATAAGCATTCTGATTTTTTTCAATATAACTCCCACCTGAATTCTCATTATTACCATTTAATGCACCAATGATATCCTGAAAACTCACCTGATGCTGTGCCATTAATGTGGGATTCACTGCCAACTCGTATTGCTTTAAAAAACCACCAAAAGAACTGACTTCCACTATACCCTTGATACCTGAAAGCTGCCTTTTCACTATCCAATCCTGAATGGTTCTCAGCTCCATGGCAGAAAACTCTCCCTCGTAGTCTTCATCTACTTCTAAGGTATACTGGTAAATTTCACCTAATCCGGTGGTTATGGGCATTAATTCCGGAGCACCTAATTTAGCAGGTATTTCTCCACTTATAATATTAATTTGCTCCTGTACATATTGCCGGGTTTCTAAAACAGGCACGTTCTCCTCAAAAACAATAGTGACTACCGAAAGCCCATATTTTGATATAGAGCGAATTTCCTCCACCTTAGGAATATTTGCCATGGAAATTTCAATTGGGTAGGTGAGAAATTGCTCCACTTCCTGCGCTGACAAAGAAGGACTTACTGTAACTACCTGTACCTGGTTATTGGTGATGTCAGGAACCGCATTAACGGATAGCTGACTCATTGAATATATACCGCCACCAATTAAGGCGATAACTCCAAAGAACACAATGAGCTTATTCTTTATGGAGAAAGAAATAATTTTTTGAAACATGAAAATGTTAATTACTTAAAAATTTGAAACGTGGATTATCGATTTCTTAACCCGTTTTATTCATCCCTATGTTCAGGTATGAAAAATGACAATAATCAATTTTAAATAATTTAGTTGGAATCGATTATGTCAGGGTTTACCCAGATATTTATAAAAACCTATAAATCCGAAATAGAAAATTCTAGTTAGAAAAAATTTCCCTTGGAATTATTTCGGTAAACTTTAGTGATATGGTTTTTATAAATCGTCTGTCCTTTGGACGAAAAATTCAAATAAATTTTTCGGGTTAAGCCAATATGGGAGGGCCTCTATAATTAAATGAGTTAACATGCAGAATAGAAACAGAATTACTATTTTGAGGATGAATAGTTTCTGTATATACTTTAAGAAAGGATAAATTTAGCTTTAAAACAGGAATTATAAAGACCTGATTGATTTGCAAATAATCTATTCCTTTGTTTTCAGTGACTAATGATTTACTTTTCTGGAAATTTTCAAGGTGATTAACCCCAAGGTTGATATGAAAACCCACTTTCAGTAAGTCGATAGGCGACTTAACCGGCTCATTTCTTAGAATTTCCTGAAGGTTGAATTGATCAGGGCTATGATGATGAGGCACAAAGCTATGCAACAGTAAGATACCTACTGATAAACTAATGAGCGTTATACCAAAAATTCTTTTCACTTGCACAAAGATAGGAATAAAAAGCTATTTGTTTGGTAACTCTTGTTACAAGAGCATAAAAAGTTCAATTACATAGAGTGGGGAACTAACCAGTTAGCAAAATAGAAAATAATATAGTTGTATTCTAAGAGATATTAATTCCTTATTTTGGTTTAAATGTATCCTATTGATTAGCTACTCAACCAAACCTCCCCCCACCCTACACACAAAAACAGTATCAATAGGCTGCATGGATAAATTCCAGGCGGGCTTATCGGCAAATGTATTGTACATACTAGCAAAATGCTTTCCGGAAAAAAAGGTGAGCAAATTGGGCTCTTCTGTATAATAATTGAGCGTGTCTAGCTTAAAATTTCGGTTTAATCTTTGTTGAGATATGTTTTTAGGGATAATAATGATATCTCCTATATCAATATCAGTTTCAGTAGTAGTAGCATAAATTTCCCAACCATTTTTAATGGAATACCATTGCCATCCCCAATGACCTACCGACCAAACGGTTTGGTTCTTTTGTTGCGGTATTTCAATTCCTTCAGAAGCATTCCGGTAAAAATCAGCATATACCCAATCGGAGATACCGAGCAATAAGCCTAATACAACAGTAACTGCAACAGCCAAACGATTGATAGAACGAGTAGCTACCTTAAAATGCTGATGACCCAACAAAAGGAGAAAAGGGATCAAAAGCAATATATGTCTGGTAGCGTGAACAGGGGCGAATAATAATATAAATGCTACCATACCCAGTAAATAAAGTGCAATTGCAAACTCCTGAGATTTAAGGTAAAGTAGTTTATCTTTATTAAACTTTTCCACTATTTGCTTAAGCACCAAAGTGGTAAAGGTAAATCCTACTACCATAAAAGTATAGTTCAATAAAGCGCTAAATTTTAATTCGGGAATAATCTCCATATAAACCAAGGGCACTGCCGCTACAAAAAGAGAAAATACTCCAAAAATAAGGTAAAGAGTGATTTTCCTGGGGAAATTGGCATAAACAAAGACAATAACGAAGGTTGACATCGCGCCCAGCGTACCCATAAACCCTTTAATTTTATACCAATCTACACCGGCATTTCCTCTACCTCCAATATGTGCCTCACCAAAGGATGAGAGATTCCAAAGCGACCAAAATAGCAGTATGGCTATCGGAATAAGTATAACCCAAGCTCTTTTATAGTTTCCTGAAAGAATTATTGCTATAAAAATAATCACCACCAATGGCAGAAGGGTATATTTAATCAACAGTCCTATACTTAAAATGAGTGCGGCTGCTACATAATGGCTACTTTTATTAGTTTCTAGTCCTTTTAAGAGGTAAAACATAACAGATAAGGTAATAGCCACTAAGGGTACA
>JBBSPJ010000139.1:0-10242 GCA_038258905.1 Cytophagales bacterium | reverse complement strand
TGGCACATTCAATCCATTTTCAGTTGTAACAACTAAAGGTTCAGAAGGATCACTAAAGCAGGGCTGTGGAGGTGCCTGAAATTCTGTAGGGATGGTTTCAGCTTCATCCTGCCAACCGGATGCTCTATCGGTTCTAACGCTCAGTGCATAAGCACCACTTGTTGAGGTGGTATAATTGAAATTAGTGGCACCCGAAATAATAGTAGCATTTCTAAACCATTGATAAGAGTCAATCCCCTGAGGACCTGTAATTACTACGGACTGCTGACCTGCAATTGTAGGTAAGTTCAAACTTTGATTACCAATATTTGTAGTAGGCTGTGAAGCCCCCTCCAGGTTTCTGTTCACATTAACTGGCTTCGACCACTTAGTCCAGATATTATTGGAACGTTTAAATCGCACAAAATAATTTCCTACATCAGTTACAAGTATAGTATTTGAACCCGAACCTGTTGTTATGTAATTTGTGCCTGTTGTATCATCTTTAATCCACTGGTAATCAGCAAAACCTCCAGTAATCCCTAAAGTGATATTAATGGGATCTCCTTCGCAAAAAGAACTTTGGCCAAAAAGCACGGTAATATCTGTTTTATGTTTTTCTAGAACCCAGGGAAAAAATTCTGACTTAGAATATTGGGCATTCCAGGTACCATGCCCAGTAGTGGGCATATAACTATAACGGATATTAGCCCCTTGATTTCTCCATGCTATAACACGGCTGTTGCCTGTAAAGGGTGTAGGATTTCTATCCAATCCGCCTTGAGATAGCCAGGTAGGTATAAACCTAGTTACTCCAGCTGTATTACCACCTACTACCCCTGACATAGGAAAAATTGCTGCGGTGTACTGCGGATATTGAAAGGCAAAACGCCATACACCTTCCGCACCTAAAGAAAGGCCATGTACATAAATTCTGTCAGGGTCTGCATGACTTTTAGCAATCAATTCATCTAACAAATTAACTACTGAGACTAAATTTCCTCCATCCCAACTAACTGCTGTAGTTTGAGGATACACAGCTATTCCGGGAAATTCACCGCTATTGATTGCATTGAGTGTACGTTGCCCCCCATGCTTTAATTGGTTTTCATTATCTGTACCTCTTTCTCCAAAGCCATGGAAAAACAAAATAACAGGATACTTTTTAGTGCCATTTATGGAATCGTAGTTGTTTGGATACTTAATACGGAAATACTGGCCCTGATAGCTATAGGATTTATAGGGGGATGCCCAATTAAAAAGCACTTCATTAGGGTATGCTATAAACTGAGCAAGCCCTTGATTTGCCAGAAAAAAAGTAAAGAGCAGAACAATGTAATATTTTTTCATTTTTGTTAGCATTAAGAAATTTACTCTCTACAAAATTAAAGCTATTTATTTGTAAAATTCAATTAAATTATTAAATATTTCACTTTTTTAGATGAATGTAACATTTAAACGGATAAATAAATTCAATTGAAAATAAATAAAAAAAATAATTTGATGTAAGGTTTATTTACACTCGTAGCAACGTATGCCCTTCAATAAAAGTTGCCGTAAGACCCTATACCTAAGGCACTATAGTTAGATTGGGCTTGCTTAATAACAGTTAATTTTCAAAAATATAGTTTGTACAATTTTTTGAAGTTATTAGTTCGTAATAGTTTGTCAGCATAGGTAAACTTTTTCATTATAGGACCTCATATTCTTTAAGCAGTCCCCTCAGGTAAAGCACGAATTGATAAAGCACAAACAATCTCTTTAAAACCAATAAAACCCCTTTAACATCCAATTAAATAACGACTCTTTTTAGGGAAAATGAGCTTTACAGTTCTAACTATAATCAGTGAGATTAATAAGGTTAAACCGAAAATTAAAAACCAGTTGAATAGATTCCCTAATAGGAAAGTGGGCAACACTTTTTCAAATAACATTTTCAACACCAAAAATACGATATAATGTATAAAAAAAACACCAAAGCTGTAATTCGCAAATAAGCTTAAAAAGTCATTTACTTTTTTTGGAATTACAGTCTCTCCTTTGTACAATACATAAAATAAGACCCAACAAAAAAGCATTTTTTGAAAATATAATAGTTGATCATACCAAACGCTTTGGTACATGAAAATAGTTAAAGCTAAAAAAATAGTAAATGGGATAATAATTAACCATTTAAATTTTTCCGTCCAATTGAGAATCTTATCATTGAAATGTGAAAACCACATACCAAATACATAAACTGATAAAAAATGTAGGAAATTCATATGTATATTATGCAGATCCCCTCTATTTCCTCTATCAATAAGTAAAGACAAAACCATTAAAGCTGGCAATATATATTTATATAGTTTGGGGTTATTGTCCAGGTAAACAAAGGCGGGTGAAATAATGTAATACAATAAAACCATAGGTATAAACCAAAAAGGTAATAAGTGAGTACCTGTTACAAGGAAAATAAAAATCTTTTTAATTAGTGGCCATTCAAAATAACCCGGGAAAGCATTATAAACATCCTCCGGAGGGCTTATAAATAACCTAAAAAGGATTACAGGAATTGAAACTATCAAATAGGGTAAAATCACATATTTAAGTTTTTTACTTAAATATGATTTATAATGGTATTTAAATTTTAAATATTGAAATAGGTATCCTGCAATAAACACAAATAAGACAGTACCATTTCTCCATATTGCGTCAAGAATAATTTTAGCGAAGGGAGCGCCTTCATCCATATCCCAGAATAAAAACATATGAGCAGCTACTATAAAGATAATAGCAATCCCTCTGAAATTATGAATATATTTAAGAAATGTTCTTTGTTGCATATTGAATTAATATAAGCTTTTGATTGTAATCAAATAAGTATTAAACCGCTAGATTTATCTACTCTTCATTAATAGTAAATTAATATCATTCCACTTTATAAATCCAAACATCTGAAAATTGCTTGATTTTGGCATAAATATCTTTAGAGTACCTGGCTTCCAATAAATTATCTGTATTCAATTTGTAAACGTAATAAAAGCTATTATCAGGATTAATAGCTAATTTAAACTGGAAACCCTTATCGGCAGATTCAGCTATAAATTTCTCCGCATTTCCCTTATAATTGAAAACGCCTGTAACTACATAGTAACCTTTACTTAATACAGGTACACCATCAATTTCTTTTATTATGTTAGTAATATTGTTTTCTTCTATTTTTTTATCCGGTATATCAGCTAAAGCGGAATCCTGAGGGGGATGCATGTTTTCCGGTGTTTCAATCTCTGGTTCTGGTTTAGTATTTATGGTATTAATTGAATCTGCTTTTTGTCGCTGGGCTAAGGCCTCAGTTTTCTGCCTCACTTCTTCAATTTCTTTTTCTTCTTCTACTCTTCTATCCTGCTCTTTATTTGCCAGATTTTCTAAATCGTTACTTTTTTCTGTTGTTTCTGCTTTCAGTTTTTCCTCATTTCTAGCTTCACTAATTACTTCCGCTTTCTTTTTTCTCCCGAAGTTATAACTAAACATTAATTCATGTGAACCGCCTCTTACATTATTGAGCTCAGTAGGAGGAAATTCAAAAGCATAGCTTACTTTTAAATTTTGAAAGAGATTAAATCCCACAAAAAGGGCGGGATTGCTTTCATATCGGTAAGCCCCTCCTACCCATATATTGTCCTGATAATAAAAAACTCCTGCCGCCTCTGCTTGCCTAAAGTCGGGGCCTGAGCTCCTGTATAATAAATACGGCTCAAAGGCAATGGGATTGTTTTCAAATTGAAAGCGATAACTAACAGAACCTACCATGCTTTCTAAATTTGAAAATTTCAGATTACTGAAATTTTCTTGCGAATAGGGATTGGCATCAAATATGTTGTTGACTGCAAAGCCTAGTTTCAAAGCTTTGAGCTGATACATAAATCCAAAATTACCATCTGCATATAAAGTAGAGCTTAAGGAATTGCTTAATGCAGGATCCGATCGATCTACCTGGCTTAAATCTAAACCGTACCTACCAATACCGGCAGAGATACCAAAAGTAAGAGATTGTTCATATCCTAAAGGTAATCTGTAACCAGCAGTAATAAGTGCTGAGTTCCTTTGCAAAATTACTACACTCTCATGCGTAACGGTAAGCCCTAACCGTACATTACCAGCGCTTGCATGCTGGAGGGTAAGTGTGCCAGAAATAGGCGCATCATCAATTCCTAGCCATTGTTGCCTAAAAACTGTATTGACTTCTGTTCCCCCATTGCTACCTACAAAGGCAGGGTTATATAAAAATGGATTAAAATAAAACTGATTATAAACAGATAAATCCTGCGAATAGCCTTTTTTTAGATCTAAAAAAAAAGACACAAAGCATACTCCAACAAGTAACAACAAAACTCTACGCATTATTTCTTTATTCTAACTCCACCCCTTTTAACAAAATTATTTTCGCAGGATACGACATAAAAGTAGGCTCCTTCTTCTACTATTCTTCCGTTCTGATCTGTACCATCCCAATTATTTTGATAACTATTCTCTTCGAATATTTTCACCCCTAATCTGTTATATATAATCACTGAGCAATCACTGAATTGATTGAGTGCCTCAGATACCCATAAATCATTAATCCCATCTCCATTGGGAGTAAATAGTTTGGTCAATTCAGCGGTGATAAGAGGTGGTTCATCCGGAGCAATTACAAATACATTTAATCTGTCTGAGGTAGTCAAGCCACCATTATCCACCACAGTCAATTGAAAAATATAGTTGCCTAATTCTAAATTATCCACAATCGTAGAAGATTCATCAGCTGTTAAAAAAATAAATTCACCTCCTTCAATACGTTCCCACAAATATTGCACAATAGTGCCATCCGGATCTTCGGCTGTAGCAGAAAGCTCAACTGAATTTTCAGGTAATTGGATAGTGATATCCTCTCCAGCTTCAACTAATGGTTGCACATTTACAGATGCCGCTAAAACAGTAACATTCACTGCTGCAGAAGCTGTAGCACCATCATCATCTGTAACTGTGAAGGAAAATGTATAAATTCCTTCTATTAAACCAGTCGCCTCAGTATTTTCCACTGCCGGAGTTACTAAATCTGCCGTATTAGGACCTGATTCCTGTTCCCATAAATAAGCTTCAACGGTACCATCAGGGTCTGTTCCTGAGCCTTGTAAATTCACTGAGTTTACAGGCAATTGAACGGTTATATCCTCACTTACATTGACAGAAGGCGAAGAATTTTCTATTTCAGGTTCCACTTCAATCCTTAAAATATCAAATGATTCAGCACCCTTATTATCTAACACACGAAATTCGAATCTATAGCTACCTTCCACAAAATTATTGAGTGCCGTTTGATTGCTGTTTGGATTAGAAATCTCTGCAGTATTGGGCCCTTCCAATTGAGTCCACTCTACACTTTCAATAGTACCATCATTATCTACTCCCTGTCCTACAGCTAAAAAATCATTTACAGGTAATGTTAAGGTAGTATCTGAACCAGCAAAGGCATAGGGCGCTTGATTGGCTTTTACATTGATAGACATTAAGTCGAAATTTTGTAAATTTTCGGTATTTTGTACTACTAACCTGAAAACATAGGTCCCTACTTCTAAATTATTGACGGAAGCCTCAAATGCACTTTCATCAGTAATAGTGGCACTGGTTGGACCTGATAATTGTTCCCATAGTATGGATGTAATAGTTCCATCGCCGCTAGTGGCATTACCGGATAATTGTACATTTTCTTCCGGCAAAATAATGTTTTGATCCGCTCCTGCATTTACAGTGGGTGGCTGTTTAGGTAAAATTTCGTTCACAGTTACAGAAACCTCATCAAAATCAGTAGCTCCTTCGTTATCAATAACTGTTAATCTAAATACGTAAAACCCTTCTATCAAATCTGAAACCTCTAAGTTGAACCCGTTTACTCCTGTTAAAGTGGCCGAACTAGTCCCAAATTCCTGGGTCCAAACAATACTTTCAATTGACCCATCTGAATCATTCGCTTCGCCTGCTAATATCGTTTGATTATCAGGTAATACCAATACTTTGTTATCACCTGCAAGAACACTAGGTGGTGAGTTGGGTAATTCAGCATTCACTCTTACGCTCACTTGATCAAAACCAACTAAACCAAGATTGTCCGTGCCTTCCAGCCTAAAAACATAAGTGCCTTCTATCAAATCACCTATTTCCGTGTCATAATTGTCCGGGCTGGTAATAGTAGCTGTGTTTGGACCGCTTACCTGCAACCATTCATTAGATACTATAAAACCATCTGAATCCTGTGCAGAGCCACTAACCGTAACAGCACTATTGGGAGAAAAGATTAATTGATTGGTACCAGCATCAACAGCGGGTGGTTGGTTAGCCAATGCTTCCAGCACCCTAATATTCACTTCGTCAAAACTGGATACATTTGAGTTATCTGTCACTGTTATTCTAAACACATAAGTGCCGAGTTGTAAATTCTCAACTCCCAAATTTAAGCTAGCAATATTACTTAAGGTAGCTGACGAAGGTCCACTCCTTTGTACCCATAGGATGCTATTAATAGTACCATCGGCATCAGTGGCTGTTGCAGTAAGGGAACTACTGGTTTGAGGTAAATTGATAATTTGATTATTAGAGGCTATAACAATCGGCGGCTGATTAGCAGGAGTAGGATTGACCCTCACATTTACCTGATCAAATGCTGTACCTCCTTGATTATCCACCACCGATAACCTAAATGTATAAATACCTTGTATAAGATTTTCCAAAGTAGTGGACGCCTGATTTTCATTTAAAATGTTCGCAGTATTGGGCCCTCCATTCTGGGTCCAGGTGTAATTTGCAATAGATCCGTCTACATCGAAAGCACTGCCATTCAGTTGTGCACTGGCATTAGGTAAAGTTATAGTGATATTAGTTCCTGCATCTACAGAAGGTAGTTGATTACCAGGTGCAGCTAAAACTATTATCCTTACATCATCCGACCCTTGAGCTCCTTGATTATCAGTAGCGGTTAAACGAATGGTATAAGTTCCTTCTTCAAAACCAGTATATTTCGGAGAATTAGTGGTTAAATTAGCGCCTTCTAAAGTGCTAGGCCCATTTAACTGAGTCCACTGCCTACTGCTAATTGTTCCATCCGGATCATTAGTACCTCCGCTCAATCTTATTTCCTCAACAGGTAATGTAACTTGCACATCATTTCCTGCATTAACGTTAGGTGGTATGTTAGGCGGAGCAGGATTTACCCTAATCCTAATTTGATCGTTACCATCCAGGCCATCATTGTCTTCGACATAAAGGTTAAAAATATAAATGCCTTCAATAAGATTATTAACAACAGTATTTAAACTTAATGAATTAACGATGTTTGCAGTATTTGGCCCACTTACCTGTTCCCATATTGTAAAAACTACTTCTCCATCAGGATCAGTTGCAGAACCAGAAAGGTTTACACTAGTTTGGGGTAATGTAATAATTCTATCTGTACCAGCATTTGCTGTAGGTGTTAAATTAGGAGTATCTACAAATACTCTTATCTGGTCGGTGGCTGAAGCACCCCGATTATCAACTACTGTCAGGCTAAATATATAAATACCTTCTTCCAACCCTGAAATAGCTAAATTTTGCACCTCAAAATTATCAACATCATCTATATTACCATCACCTGCATCAATTACATTCCAAATATAAGATACAATGTTACCATCAGGATCAGTACCTTGTCCTAGTAAGGTCGTACTATTTTCAGGTAAGGTGAGAAATATATCTTCTCCCGCATTGGCAGTTGGCGGTACATTTGCAGGTTCAGGCAATACGGTTAAGGTCATTTGATCTGTATCTGAGGCACCATCATCATCTGTTACCGATAATCTAAAACTATATACCCCTTCAATAAGTCCTTGAATAGAAGTACTTGCAGAGTTGGCGTTCACAATGGTGGCAGTATTAGGGCCTGTAACCTGAGACCAGTTATAAGCCTCAATATTTCCATCAGTATCAGACCCACTCCCCTCTAATGTGGCTGTATTGGTTGGCAGTGTAATGTTAATATTAGCTCCTGCATTAGCATCTGGAGCCTCATTTTGTTCTGGAAAAACAGTAACATTTACCTGATCTGAAGCTGTCGCTCCGTCATCATCTGTCACCATAATAGTAAACTGGTAAATACCCTCCACCAAGTTACTTATGTTGGCTGCAGCATTATTCAGGGTATTGGAAGTGGCGGTATTCGGACCTGATATTTGTTCCCAAAGATAAGACTCAATTGTACCATCCACATCAGAAGCAGTAGCAGTTAAGGTAGTGAAATTGGTGGGCAATGTTAAATTTTTATCAGTACCGCCATTTACAGTAGGCAGCTCATTAGGAGGTACAGGTAAAACGCTAACCCGTACATTATCTGTATTAGAATCACCTTGATCATCAGTTACAGTAAGAGAAAAAGTATAAATCCCTTCTATTAAACCGGTTACTTCTATGTCTTGATTAGCCGGAATATCGATGTTGGCTGTATTAGGACCATTTTGTTGCTCCCAAAGATAATTTTCAATTGTTCCGTCCGTATCCGTTCCTGAGCCAGATAGATTCACTGAGTTTTCAGGCAAAGTGATAGTAATATCATTTCCAGCATTAGCGGTAGGTGGATCATTTGGAGGAGTAGGTAAGACGTTAATTGTTACTTGATCGCTGTCTGTATCACCATCGTTATCTATTACCGTTAAGGTAAATACATAAGACCCTTGAATTAGATTGCTGATGGTAATTTCTGACTGATCTACATCTGTGGTATTTGCAGTATTAGGCCCACTAGTTTGCACCCATACATATGATACTATTGTACCATCTGAATCTGTTCCAGTGCCGGCAATGGTGATAGAATTATCCGGTAAAGTCAATTCCAGGTCATTTCCAGCATTCGCTGTGGGTGGGTCATTTGGTGGTTCAGGCTGAACAGTTACTGTTACATTATCTGACACAGATTCTCCATCATTATCAATTACAGTTAAACTGAAGGTGTAATTTCCTTCAATCAGATTATTAATTAGGCTGCTTAAATTATTAGGTGAAGCAATCCCGGCTGTGTTAGGCCCTGAAACTTGTTCCCATAATATGCTCTCAATCGTTCCATCGGGATCTGAAGCTGTACCGTTTAAAGTTAAAGAATTAGTGGGAAGGGTGATTATCCTATTATTCCCTGCATTTACCATAGGAGGTATATTTACAGGTACAGGCAATACTGTAATAATTACCTGATCTGAGGATGATAATCCATCATTATCAGTTACTGTAATTCTATAATTATATGACCCTTCTACTAAACCTTCAATAGATAAGGCTAGTTGATCTAAAGCACTACTAGTAGGATTATTAGGGCCGGATATTCTTTCCCAAAGAATAGAAACAATTTCACCGTCTTCATCATTTGCTGTAGCAGATAATTCCGCACTGTTTTCCGGCAGAGTAATAATAATATCATCTATTGCATTTACTGTCGGCGATTTAGGAGGCTGCTCACCCATACTTTGTGCCAAAAACCATTGGTATAAATTAGGAGTATGTAGCGAGTTATCCGTTCTATATGCTCTATTCCATGTACCCCCATGCCCAACGTTTTCATAAATTGTAAATATGGGAAGGGGGTCGGGATCACATGCAAGCATACCATTGATCGGCCTCTGACCAGAATAAAGAGAAATTGCGTTATCGCTATCACCATGGAAACCCCAAACAGCTGTATTATTTTCTGCTATTCTACAGGCCTTTTGAAAATCTCCTCTTCCTGCAATGGGTGAGAGAGCAGCAAATCTATTTGGAACATTTTGGTCACTATAAGCTACTTCCCAGGTACCTTGCCCTCCCATACTTAAACCCGTTAAATAAACCCTGTTAGGATCTATCCGATAGTTTGCTATTGCATTATCAACAAAAGGAACAAATTCATAACCGGGGAACGCCCACCTATTAGTTTGTGGAGATAAGACAATAAAGCATTCCTCCACTCCATTATATTCAAAACACATAGTATGACCATCCCGAATATGTTTAGGCGGGCCATTCTTTTTAACCGCTTCCAGTGCTCCCGGTGAACCATCGCCTCTTTCTCCACTACCATGCAAAAAAATGATGGCAGGATAGAGATTGGTATTATCATTATAACCCGGTGGTAAATATTCTAGATAACCTATGTCATTAACATCTCGCTTAGCTGTTTGCTGGGCTTCAGCTTTAAAAACAATTAAAAAAAATGCTAGCAAACATACGCTAACAAATAGTTTAATC
>JBBSPJ010000138.1:0-10251 GCA_038258905.1 Cytophagales bacterium | reverse complement strand
TATAAGTGGTCATACTTAAGGTTTTTATGAATTAATTAAATAGTTAATTGTATAATGTAGCTGTTAGAAGGAAAGGTTTTTCTGCATAATGAATGAAAATATTTTGTGAATAGCCCAAAACTTACATAAAAAATTAAACCTAAACTTTAAAATATTAATGGTAACCTATTGATATTTAGAAAAATATAATAATATTGTCACATAATTAATAAAAATCTATCAACTATGCTCAAAAAAGGTATTTCAATAGTCCTCTCTTTAGGTATTATTTTCTCAGTTTATTATTATCTTCAGCAAAATGAACCCTTTGTAAATGAGTCTTTTACAGAAGAGGCTATTAATATAGTTGCTCCGGTGCTAGAGGTAGAGCCAACAGTTTTATACGGAATGGTTGTGGATTCATTCCGAATTTCAGAAAATTCAGTTCAGAGAAACCAGAGTCTATCAGATATTTTGTTGGCTTACAATGTATCTCATCAAGATATTTTTAAACTAGCTAACATTTCAAAAGATGTTTTTGATGTGAGGAAATTGAGTACCAATAAAAAATATACTGTTATTTATGAAGGGGAGGACTCTTTACCATCTGCCAAAGCATTGGTATATGAGCCTAATCCGGAAGAATACGTAGTTTTTAATTTGAAGGACTCCATGCATGTTTACATTGAAAAAAGGCCTATCGAAATCAGAGAGACTACTTTAAGTGGAATTATTACCTCCTCATTGTATAATGCAATTCGTCAGGGAGGAGGATCTGATCAATTAGTGAATTTAGTAGCAGACATGTATGGGTGGCAAATAGATTTCAGCAGATTATATGCAGGAGATAAATTTAAAATACTATATACAGAGAAGGCCATTGAAGGAGAGGCTGTTGGGATACAGGAAATCATAGGTGCTGAGTTTGTACATTCAAAAAGTCCGTTTTTATCAGTAGCATTTGATCAGGGTAATGGTATAGACTATTTTGATGAAGATGGTAAAAGTTTGAGAAAGGCTTTTTTAAGATACCCTGTCGAATTCAGTAGGATTAGCTCAAGATATACCAAAAATAGATTCCATCCAGTCCAAAAAAGGTATAAAGCACATTTAGGTACTGATTTTGCAGCACCAACAGGTACACCTATCTATGCAGCAAGTGATGGAATAATTACTAAAGCTGCTTATGAAAAGTATAATGGAAATAATGTAAAAATAAGGCACAATTCAACCTTTGATACGCAATATCTTCACATGTCTAAAATAGCTTCCGGTATTAAGAATGGAGCTAAAGTTAAACAAGGGCAGGTGATTGGCTATGTTGGAAGTACAGGTTTAGCTACAGGTCCACATTTATGTTACAGGTTTTGGAAAAATGGGCAACAGGTTGACGGATTAAATGTGGAACTGCCACCTTCAGAACCTATTGTTAAAGACCATTTATCTAAATACATGCGTTATAAAGACTTTGTTAAAAACAGCTTGGATCAAATCAAATATCCTGAAGAAACCAAAGAAGTTTTATTGGCAGGAATGCAATAAATGCTCCTTCAAGGCATTATTAGTAAATAGATAATGTCATTATTAAATTCTGGTAAATGCCCTTTAAAATATTTTTTGTCAGTCTACTGATTGTATTTCAAATAACTCATTTAAAAGGGCAAAAACTTGGCTTAGTGTTAAGTGGTGGAGGTGCCAAAGGACTTGCTCATGTTGGTGTAATTAAAGCACTGGAGGAGAATAATATCCCTATTGATTATATTGTTGGCACCTCAATGGGGGGTATTATTGGTGGCATGTACGCTGCAGGTTTTACTCCTGCCGAAATTGATTCCATCACTACAAGTAAAGAATTTCTCCAATGGGTTAATGGCGAAATACCTGATAAATATAAAGTTTATTATATAAAAGATACCCCTATTCCGAAGTGGTTGGAGATTAATCTAGGAGTGGATTCTACCCTGGAGGCTCAGTTTCAACCTAAATTAGCAAGCGATTTAGCGCTTAATTTTGCTCTTGCAGAGCATATGGCAGCTCCCAATGAGGTGGCAAATGCCGATTTTGATCAATTATTTGTTCCTTACAAAGCCATAGGCGCAGAAGTTTTTACTCAAAAAACAGTTTTATTAGATTCGGGCAACTTGGGAGCTTCTATTCGCGCTACCATGTCAGTGCCATTTGTTTACAGGCCAATACGGATCAACGGACAATATATATTTGATGGGGGAATTTATAGTAATTTTCCAGTGGGGGTAATGAAAAAAGAATTTCAGCCAGATAAGATGATTGGTGTAAATGTAGCATCAAAGGTTTTTAAAGAATATCCTCAAGAATTGGATGATAAAATCATATCATCTTCTTTATTGTATATGATGATGGATAAGGCCGACCCCAGTAGTTTGGGAGAGGGTAATGTTTATATTGAGCCAAATCTGGATGGTTTTTCCGGCTTTAATTTTAGAGCCTCTAGAGCTATCATCGATAGTGGTTATGTAGCAGCCATGAGGCTAATGCCAGAGATACTTGAAAAAATCGATGAAAGGTCAAATCCTGCAGAGTTAGCCGCTAAAAGAAAAGATTTTAAGCAAAAACAAAAACCTTTACTTTTTTCTGATATTGATTTTCAGGGATTTAATAAAAATCAAAAAGCCTATATAACCAATGTTTTACATGAAGAACCAGGAAAAACACTCACCATTGACGACATTAGGGCTAACTACTATAAACTTGTTGCAGACCCTTATTTCTCAGATGTATTTCCTGAAATTACTCATAATAGAGAAACAGAAAAATTCAAATTCAGCTTAAATTCTAATAAAAATGAAAAATTGCGCTTGCAGTTAGGAGGGAATATTGCCTCAGGTAGTTTGAGTAATATTTTTATAGGTGCCAAATTTGACCAGCTTAATAAATGGTTGTATAGCCATAGCCTTGATGGTAGAATTGGTGAATTTTATAAATCATTTCAGTATAAGGTTAGAATAAATACTCCATCACAATTTCCATTTTTCATAGAGCCATTTTTTCAATATAATAATTGGGATTATTTGAGCACAAGTAGCTTATTAACTGATATAAAAGTGAATGATATAGTGCAGTTTGATAGAAAATACGGATTAAATATTGCTTTTCCTCTATTGCAAAAATATAAAATAAACCTTCAGGCAAGCTATTTACAAAAGCAGAATAGATACGGAAATGCGCAGGTATTTCAATCATCCGATACCTTGGATACCAACAGGTTTTCAGGCATGCACAACGAAATATCACTTCAATACAATGATTTAGATGAAAGGCTGTTTCCTGTTAGGGGTAGAAGCCTTTATTTCGGCATCACGCATAATATGGGAAGAGAAGCCTATAACCCTGGCTCAACCGCTAATACCAGTCCATTGGATCGGGAACATAGCTGGATACAGTTAAATGCATATTATGAAAAATACTGGTCTGTTGGATTTGGTGATTTAGGCTTTAATATAAATGCTAAAGCTAGCAATATGGATGCTTTCGCTAATATTACTGGTACTTTGCTTAATTCACCCACCTATAATCCTACTTTTGAAAGTGCTAGTTTAATTTTAAATAATTTTAGGTCACCCGCATTTTTGGCAGGCGGATTAAAATATCATTTTACTATTTATAAAAATTTCCAGTTCAGGGCAGAGGGCCATGCTTTTAAACCACTTGTAAAGTGGGAAGAAACTTTAACGAGTGTGAGTAGGGGCCAATTATCTCCTGAATATCATCTGGCGGCAATGGGCAGCTTAATTTACCGGACACCTGTAGGGCCTATTAGTTTTTCTGCGCACTATTATGATGATGAAAATCCCTTCTTTGTATTGCTTAACATTGGCTTTTTGATGTTTAATGACAAGCCTTTAGAATAGTTTTGTAGTATCTTTTAAAAAAAATTAAATATTTACAGAATTATATCTTAGTTTTGTACATCAATTTAATTGAAAAAACTAAAATTACTTATTCGAGAAATATTTTATGTGTAAATCAATTTTATTTACCATTTTTTTATTTTTGTGTACTTTATCTTTAAGTGCTCAACCTAATACTAATTGGGTTAAGTTAGAGGGTAAAGTCGTGAATAAGATTATAGAAACGCCTGTATTAGCTACGCTTACCTTAGAAAGCCTACCTTATGGTGCGGATCTTAGGGTTTTCAAATCGGATGAAGCAAGTGGTGAGTTTGCTTTCTATGTGGTGGAAAATAAACCTTATAAAGTTAAAATTACTGCTAAAGGGTACATGGATTTTGAACGTGAAATTACAATAGATTCCACTTCTCCTATTTTATTAATTTCCATGATGCCAAAGGGTTCTGGAACACTGCTTAATCTCAATATTAATTTTGATCAGGGTAACTCAAAAGTTATGGAGGAATCTTTCCCTGAATTGGATAGATTGGTGGCAATGCTAAAAGAGTACCCAAATATGGAAATACAACTAGAAGGGCATACGGATTTCAGAGGAAGTGCAAGAGCAAATGAAAGACTTAGTGAGAGAAGAGTAGAGTCAATAAAAAGTTACTTACTATCAGAGAATATTTCTTCTAAAAGAATCAAGACAAAAGCATTTGGCGGTTCTAGACCGCTTTCAAAAGAAAATACTGAAGAAGCTAAATTAATGAATCGAAGGGTTCAGGCTAGAATTCTTAAAACCGAATAATTGAAATAAAATGAGAAAAATTTTACTAACCACTTTAATTTTTATTTTCACCTTTACATCAATGCAAGGACTATATGCACAAGAAGTGCAGTGGGCCGTTGAGGTGATTGAGTTCTCTTCTGAATTAGAAGAAACCCAATTCTCAGTGAAACAATTGCTTGGGAAACCCAATGTATTCCCTTGGGGTGAAGGTAGTCCTAATGCGTGGACACCAGCTAAGCCAAGCTCAAAAGAGTTTGTGAAAGTGGGTTTTGCTAATCCTATGCCAATTAAACAAATTGCAATTGCAGAATCATATAATCCATCCACTTTGTCAGAAATTTACTTTTATGATGAGGCTGGAAAAGAATATATGATTATACAGAGAGAACCAGTTGTGGTAAATCAACCAGGTCGTTTTCTTAGATTATTTACAGAATTAACTACCTATAATGTAGCCGCAGTTAAATTAGTGTTTAAAGGTGATGCAGTGCCGGGTTATTACAGCATTGACGCAATAGGAGTCTCTGATTCTGATACACCCATAGACTTAAAACTAGAGCTTGTTCCTAATGTTGTAGAAGACATTGAAGCAGAGGAATTAGATAGTAGAGTTAATAGTGAATACGAAGAATTAGGACCTACCTTAAGCCCGAACGGAAAGCAACTATTCTTTGGAAGAAAATTTCATCCTGATAATCTTGGCGGTGTAGAAGATTATGAAGATATATGGGTGAGTGACTTAGACACGGTAACAAATGAATGGCAATTAGCAAGGAACCTCGGTGCTCCTTTAAATACTGCCGATCCTAACTTTATTAGTTCCATCACTCCTGACGGCAACACATTAGTTTTATTGTTAGGAAACGAATATAGTGGTAAGAAAAAATTGGTTTCAGGTGCATCAATTAGTTCAAAACAAGGCGATGGTTGGTCTGAGCCCGAAGCATTAAAAATTGATGATTTTTATAATTACTCAGATAAAGCTAACTTTTATTTAGCTAATAGCAGAAAAACTATGGTTATGTCAATAGAAAGAGACGATACCTATGGAGATAGAGATTTATATGTAAGTTTTATGAAAAGGGATGGAGCCTGGACCGCCCCAATGAATTTAGGCGCTAATGTTAACACAGCAACTTCAGAGTCTTCACCTTTTTTAGCGTCTGACGACAAGACCCTTTTCTTTTCTTCAGAAGGCTATGTTGGTTTTGGTAAATCAGATATTTACATGACAAGAAGGTTAGATGATACATGGCAAAACTGGAGTGAGCCCTTAAATATGGGCCCACAGGTGAACTCAACAGGAGATGATCTTTTCTTTACCATGCCGGCACAAGCTAATTTTGCTTATTATACAAAAGAAGATTCTGTTGGAGACATGAATATATACAGGCTACCAATGCCTTTATTCTACGAAATCGACCCTGTTATCACAATTTCAGGAAGAGTTTTAGATGGAGAAACGCAAGAGCCACTTGATGCTCTGGTAACCTATGAGACTTTAAAAGATGGTAAAGAAGTAGGCCAGGTAAGAACTGATCCTACCACTGGTGAATATACTATCACATTACCTGCTGGAGAAGAATACCAATATATTGTAAGGGTAGATGGATACCTGCCTATGAGTGAAAATGTTGATTTAACAGATCAAAAGGAATCGAAAAGCTTTACTAATGATATGATAATGGTACCTATTAAAACTAAATCAGAGATTTCGCTTAATAACGTGTTCTTTAATTTTGATAGTTATTCTTTGCTCCCTAAGAGTGTTTCAGAGCTGAATAGAATGGTGGAGGTAATGGAAGAAAATAAAGAGATTGAAGTAACAATTGTTGGACATACCGATGCAGTAGGTCCTGAGACTTATAATAAGGGATTATCTGAGCGTAGGGCTAAAGCTGTGGTGGATTACCTGACAGAAAATGGTATTAATAGAGAAAGATTAACTTTTAAAGGTTTAGGCGAATCTCAACCGGCTGTTCCTAATACAAGTGTGGAGAACAGAGCTCAAAATAGAAGAGTTAATTTTCAAATTGATTAAAAATTAAAATATAGAGAGGTTTTAATATTTGTTCCTCTGGAAAAGTAAACAAATTGGAAGTTCAAAGTGTAAAGAAGGAGCCGGAAGGTTCCTTTTTTATTTAACACTAACCTAAAAACTCCTATAGTATAAAATGTTTTTAGCTATTTTAATACCTTTTTAAGTTCCTTTCTATATTCAGAAGGGCTCTTACTGGTAATTTCTTTGAATTGTCTGTTAAAGTGAGAGATATTATTAAAACCACAAGAGTAGCAAATGTCTGTGATATTCAGGTTGCCTTCTGATAAGAGCTTGGAAGCATGAACAACGCGATGTTCATTTACAAAATGGGTAAACGTTTTATTGGATATCTTTTTAAAATACCTGCAAAATGCTGGCACTGTCATAGCAGCCTGAGCAGAAATTTCCTCCAAAGAGATATTGCGTTTAAAATTTTTCTTCACAAAGTCGTAAATGATATTGATTCTATGTTGATCCGTTGCTTTAGCCTCTATAGAAACTACATCATGGTTGAGAACAAAGTAATTCTTAGAAAGGGATAGATTTTTTAATACACTGATTAAACAAATTAGGCGATCAAAAGAATTGAGCTGCATCATACCTTCAATTTGACTACCCACTGATTCTTTAGTTTCGCCAGTGAAAACTAATCCTAATTTCGCATTCTCAATTAACTCTTTTATAGATTGTATTTCAGGTAGGTTTAAAAATGGCTCACCCAGGAAATCTTCTTTCATTTGAATAATGGTTTCGGATTTGTTACCCGTGAGTCTGTCTGTAAATCCATAGTGAGGTAAGTTTGTGCCTATTAGCATTAAATCACCATCCTGATAATAGGAAATATGATTTCCCACATGCCTCTTACCGTTACCACCTCTTACAAAAACAAGTTCAATTTCAGGATGAAAATGCCAAAATGGATCTTTATTTGGATTAGATTCTTCAAATTGCTTAATGAATACTGAAGTACCAAAGGTAGGAGCTATTTGCTCCAAAGTAGGCTTGTACGATTGCATAAAGGTTAATTTAACATGTGTTAATTTGTTATTAGTAACAGATTTACCTGTTATCAAATCAAATATAACATAATTAGGTTAATTTAGCACAACTATTGGGAAATTTTATCATAGTATGATGTTATTATACCCCTTACATTTGTAATATAAAATAAATATTAAGCTTATGAAAAAGACAAGAATTACAAATTTCGCTGTGGTATTAATGTTATCGATTCTTCCACTTATGAGCTTTGCTAATGGATTTCCGTTTGTGAAACTTACAAATAATAATGATAAAACGATAACTTTAAGATTAGGGGCTATTCAGGATGAGACAATCAGAATTACCCTTAAAGATAATTATGGTCAGATGTTATATAGTGAACAAGTATCAGATAAAAATGAGTTCATGAAAAAATTTGACTTACATAACCTGGTTTCTGGTTATTATAAATTTGAGATTGAAAACTCAATGAATGTAAAGGTGATGCCAATCAAAGTAAATAGAAATGACTTAATCATTGTTGAAGAAGAAGTTTCAGTTTTACACAAACCATACATTAAAATGAATGAAAATGGTGTTTTCGAATTCAATTTATTAAATCTTGATGTAGAAAAAACTACAGTTTTAATCACCGATGATAAAGGGAATGTGGTTTACAAAGAATATTTAGGTTCTAAATCTGAATACAAAAAGAGATACGACATTTCTCAATTAAATAAAGGAAATTATAACGTTATCGTTAACAAAGGCAATAGAAGCTACGAAAAATCAATAGCATTTTAAGATAATTTTCTTTTAATCGTTTCCATAGTAGTTAGCCTCACTGTTGCAAAGCAGTGAGGTTTTTTTATGATTTTATTTTTTTTATCTGTCATTCATATTTACCAGATGTCAAAATAAATGGTCGATACTTTCCTTTCCTATTTGTGTTACAAAACACTTTATGTAAATTATAGCTTTAAAATTTCGTAAAGTGATTTAAATGGCGCAAAAAGTAGAGGAATTTAGTAATCGGTGGGGGATCGTATTAGCCTCTTTAGGAATGGCTATAGGAGCTGGGAACTTATGGAGATTTCCTAGAATTGCAGGGGAGCATGGAGGAGCTTTTATCATCCTTTGGATGTTTTTCTTATTGATTTGGTCCATTCCATTATTAATGGCAGAATTGGCCATTGGTAAATATTATAAGAAGGGCACTATAGGTTCTCTTGGTAGTTTGGCAGGTAAAAAATTCAACTGGATGGGTGTGTTTGTTACCTTGGTTACCGTTGGTATTGCCTTCTATTATTCTGTTGTTACCGGATGGTCGCTGCGGTATTTTATATTGAATACACAAAATCTTGTCAATTACATTTTTGGGTCAGGGGTTATGAATGAAAAATTTGCTGATCCTAGTGTAAATTTTATGGATAGCTTTTGGGCAAGTCTTTCAAATTCCAGTTGGCAGGCTGTTCTCTGTTATATGTTTACTATAGCAGTAGCTATTTGGGTTTTAAGTAAAGGGATTAAACAGGGCCTGGAAAAAACCAATAAAATTCTTATTCCTACTTTATTTATATTGTTAATGGTTGTTTCGGCTTTTGCCATCCAGCTACCAGGGGGTATAGAAGGGCTCGAGTACCTCTTTACTATAGATGTGGAGAAATTTAAGAATCCAATTATTTGGATTGAAGCTATTACGGATTCTGCATGGAGTACAGGTGCAGGCTGGGGTTTAATGATCACCATAGGCTCTTTTTCCAGAAGCAAGGAAGATGTAACACTCAATACCTTTTTAGGAGCCTTTGGGAATAATACAGCCGCTCTTTTGGCAGCCATGGCTATATTACCTGCTGTATTCGCGATGGCAGCAACTTCCGCCGAAGCTGTAGATTTCTTACATGGAGGAAATACCGCATTGGTGTTTACCATCTTACCTCAATTATTTGCTCAAATGCCTGGAGGTCCTTTTCTCTCCTGGATTTTCTTTGGAGCCTTTGCCATGGCAGCTTTCAGTTCCATATTACCAATGATGCAACTAATTATAAAAAACCTGACAGATTATGAGGTATCCAAAAAGCGTGCTGCTTTAATTGCAGGTGCAGCCTGTTTTGTTGTGGGTTTCCCTTCTGCCTGGAGTCTCGATGTATTTGAGAATCAGGATTGGGTGTGGGGCGTGGGTTTGTTGGTTAGTGGAATTTTTATTTCATTTTTAATAATGAAATACGGCCCTATGAAATTTAAAAGAGATTTTATAGATGAAAATTCTGATTTTAAAGTGTCTCCTATTTACTTTTCTGCAATGATCTACTTCAACTTCTTCGCGGGTCTTTTCTTAGTATATTGGTGGATGAGCCAGGGATATAGTGAGTACCCATGGTTTGATCAAAATGGAAACTGGAACCTTTTCGATAGGTTTAGCAATGCTACTATAGTAACCCAGTGGGGAGTAGCTTTAATCATTGCAATAACATTTAACGGTTGGTTTTACAAAAAATTTGTTAAAAAATGAGCACAGAAGCAATAATTGGTATGACAATATGCCTATCTATTACAGTAGGCGGGTTTCTATTTTTCCTGGTAAAAGCGAT
>JBBSPJ010000137.1:0-10272 GCA_038258905.1 Cytophagales bacterium | reverse complement strand
GTGGACTGCCTCAGTTACTATTTTATGCTTTTTAACATGCTTATTACTTGTCATGCGGATGGAAAAAGGTTTTAACCAACCTTGCCAATTGGGCGAAACCCCTCCAGTTACGATTAGGCCGACTCCACCTTTTGCCCGCTCTGCATAAAATACCGCCATCTTCTCGAAACCGTTTTTAGCTTCTTCCAATCCTGTATGCATAGAGCCCATCAGCACTCTATTTTTCAATTGAGTGAAACCTAAATCGAGAGGTTTAAATAAATGAGGGTATTTAGAATGTGTCATAAGTGAAATTAGTATGCATGCCTAACAAAAAGCAATTTAAGTAAACTTTTTAAAAAGCGTGGAAATATCAAGATTTTATGATTAGTTTCATGCCATAATTTAATAATCATGAAATTACTTGAATACAATATTGCGATAAGAAATAACTTTAAAAAATTAATTGAAGATATCAGTATAGAAGATATTAATAAAATACCGGAAGGTTACAGTAATAACATACTTTGGAATTACGGACATGCCGTAGCCACGCAGAATGTTTTATTGTATAAGTTATCGGGATTGCCCTTTTCTTTACCCGATGAATTTGTTGCTACCTACAGAAAAGGAACCTTCCCACCTACATTGGAAGATCCAAAAGCGGAATTAGAAGTTATTCATTTATTTTCAGAGCAATCAATAGCTCATTTAAGGAAGGATTTAGCTAGCTACAAATTTCAGGAATTTGACACGTATGAAACGAGTTTTGGTGCATTATTAGAAAACCATCATGATGCTATGCAATTTAATAATATGCATGAATCTATGCACTTCGGGTATTGTATTGCACTCAAAAAGACCTTAGGTTATTAAATTAACCCCCAATCAATTGACTTATCATAATAGATTTCACCATTAGCAATTGTTAATGGTGAATTTATATTATTGTGGTATAACTGGCCGGTGCCTAAGCCCTGAGGCATTTTAACTTTTAAATAACTAGCTAATTGACAAATGGCATTTAAGCCTATATTGGATTCCAACATGCTGGTTAACCACCATTCAATCTTATTTTCTTGAGCTATTTCAATCCATTCCAAGGTTGATTGAATACCTCCAATAAGGCTAGGCTTCAAAATAATGTATTGAGGTTTAATAGTTTGCAGTAAATTCTGTTTCTCAGAATAGGTATTAATTCCAATTAGCTCTTCATCCAAAGCAATAGGTATTGGCGTTTGCTTACACAATTTTTTCATTTCATCAATTTGTCCTGCTTTAATAGGTTGTTCAATAGAATGAATATCAAATTCACTTAGAATACTTAACTTTTCTAATGCTTCATCAGGTAGAAAAGCACCATTTGCATCAACCCTTAGGGTTATTTGGTTTGCATTAAATTCGGACCTGATAGATCGTAATAATTTAATTTCAGTATCGAAATTTATAGCGCCAATCTTTATTTTAATACATTCAAAGCCTAGCTCTAATTTTTCTGTAATCTGTTTCTGCATAAAGGCCTCATCACCCATCCAGACAAGTCCGTTTATAGGGATTTTTTGCTCGGAATTATAAAATGCAGTATCAAAAACCTTCTTTTTTCCTCCATGTATTGCATCTAGTAAGGCTGTTTCTATGGCAAATCTAACGCTTGGGAATTTTTCAGAAGATAATTGTTCAGCTAATTCAATAGCCTCACTCATCTCCTGAGGTAATTCTATCCCCTCTAATAACATACAAATGCGCTGTAGTTCATGATCCATTAGATCCACAGGATCAATACTTAAACCTTTTAAAGGTCCTGCCTCACCCAATCCAAGTAAATCAGTTCCGTGAAATAATTGCAGGTACCAGGTATCTTTATCTGTTAGAGTACCTCGTGAAGTACCCGCTTCGAATTTAAATTTTAATTGATGGTGTACGATCTTTGCTCTGGATATTTTCATTTCGCATTAAATAATATTTGATTAAAACCTCATTCTTAACATTAGGTTTCATCTATACAGGTTTAGCGCTTATCTTTGTTCCAAATTGCCAATTTTATGTCAGAATTACTGCAGAAAGCATCAAAAATAAACTTAAAAGAATTTCATTATCCTCTCACGGATGAAAAAATTGCTAAATTTCCGCTTGAAAAAAGAGACCATTCCAATTTATTGGTCTATCGAAATCAGCAAATTGTCCATAATAAATTTTTCTCCTTAGAAAGCTATTTACCTAAGAACAGCTCCCTCATTTTTAATAATACCAAAGTAATTCCTGCACGAATCAACTTTCAAAAAGCAACGGGGGCTAACATTGAAATTTTCTTATTATCCCCTATAAAACCCACCTTGGAAGTAACCCAAGCCATGTTAGTTCATAGCAGTTGCGTATGGCATTGCATGGTAGGAAACCGAAAAAGATGGAAAGCCACAGACATATTAGAAAGGTTCTTCGACACAAAACATGGAAAAATCAAAGTAAAAGCATCGTTTGATAATTACGAGTTGAATCAAATTCGATTTGAGTGGGATAACAAAAGTATTCCCTTTGTGGAAATAGTGGAGTTAATGGGAACCACTCCACTCCCACCTTATCTGAATAGAGCTGCCAACGAAGATGATAAAGCTAATTACCAAACAGTTTATTCAAAGAATGAAGGGGCTGTTGCAGCACCTACAGCAGGCCTGCATTTTACGGAAAAAATATTAAAGGATTTACTTCACTCAGGCCACCAAATACAGGAACTTACACTTCACGTAGGTGCCGGCACATTCCAGCCCATTAAAGCTGAAAACGTATTGGACCACGATATGCATTGCGAACAAATTAGTATTGATCAATCCACCATTTCATTTTTATCAAAAACTGATGAGCCAGTAGTTGCAGTGGGTACAACCTCTGTTAGAAGTCTGGAAAGTGCCTATTGGTTTGGGGTTCAATTATTAAGAAATGAAGCGACTGAGTTTCGTATCAAAAAATTGTATCCTTACGAAATTGGATTTGAAGAACTGCCTGACAGGAAAAAAGCTTTTCAGGCTGTATTAGATCATTTAAAGGTAAATAATTTATCAATTCTGTATGGTGATACAGAAATTTTCATTTTCCCAGGCTATGAATTTCAGGTAATAAATGGATTAATCACAAATTTCCATCAACCTGAGTCTACATTAATGCTTTTAATTGCTGCATTTACAGGCGAAAATTGGAAAATGATATACAATGAAGCTCTATCAAAAAATTATCGCTTTCTTTCTTACGGAGATTCTTCTCTTTTATTATCTTAATTGATATATTCGAAATATGGAATCAATTGAAACGGGATTTACAAATGTATTAGAAAAGCTTAAGGAACTATTGAATGTTGTAATATTTGATGTAAAAGGAAGTGATTTCACCTTACTTACTTTACTATTTATTATAATTTCGAGTATACTTTTAGTCTTCCTTTCTAAAAGATTAAGTAATATACTTACTAAAAGGATTTTAAATAGATACATTAACGATTCAGGAGTCACCGACTCAATAGGAACCATCTTTAGGTATTCTATTATTGTTATAGGTTTTATCACCATTTTTCAATCTGCTGGGTTTGATTTAAGCACTTTAGGTTTATTGGCAGGTGCTTTAGGTGTTGGTATAGGTTTTGGTTTACAAAATGTAACCAATAATTTTATATCAGGTATCATCATTCTATTTGAGAGGCCTATAAAAGTAGGTGATAGAATAGAGGTGGGGGATATTAATGGTGATGTTTATTCCATTTCAATGAGATCTACTACTGTGATAACCAATGATAATATTTCAGTAATTGTACCTAACTCAGAATTTATTAATAGCCAGGTGATTAACTGGAGCCATAACGATAGAAAAGTAAGATTCAGATATCCTGTAGGGGTTTCCTATAAAGAAGATCCAGAAAAGGTAAGAGAAATAGTACTGGCCGTAGCTAAAGAAAATCCTGGTGTATTAGACGATCCTGAGACAAGCTTTTGGTTTGAAGGATATGGAGATAGCTCCATCAATTTCGTATTAGGGGTCTGGACTTCCCAGTATATTCAAAGGCCCGGCGTATTAAGAAGTCAGTTATATTATGCCATTTTTAAGAAATTTGCTGAAAACAATATTGAAATACCATTCCCACAAAGGGATCTTCATCTAAAAAGTGGTTTTGATGCCCAGGAGATAAAAAACACAAAACCAGAATAGATGTTTTTTATTTGGCAATTAAGCAGCAATTCAAATTAATCATCTACTTTTTTATCATTGAAGACACTTTTCACATAATTTTTAATTTTAATCCAAATAATTAAAATAAAATCTTTCCTATTTTCCTTTTTAACCTTAAGGTTTTTTAGCTTTGCTAGCTTGAATTTCAATTCATTATGGACAAATATTTTATCATTGATTTTGACAGTACCTTAACAAGAGTTGAGGCCATGGATTTATTAGCTTCTATTTCATTAGAAGGCAAACCACAAAAGGTGGCTGCAGAAAATAAAATTAAAGAGTTAACCGATCAGGGTATGAATGGAGAGATCTCCTTCAGGGATTCCCTTAAAGATAGGTTACTCTTATTGGAAGCCAATAAATCGCATTTACCGCAACTTATAAAAGAATTAAAAGATCAGGTTTCTATTTCTTTTTTAAGAAATACTGAGTTTTTTAAAGAGTATTCGGATAAAATATATGTGATTTCAAATGGTTTTAAAGAATATATTGAGCCTATTGTTACAAGTTTAGGAGTGCTGCCTGATCATATTTTTGCCAACGAATTAGTATTTGATGATAAGGGCAATGTAACTGGTTTTGACGAAAATAACCCACTCTCTAAAGATGGTGGTAAAGCTGAAGTGATCAGATCTTTAGATTTGGATGGTGATATTTATGTGATTGGTGACGGCCATAATGATTATGAAATAAAAGCAGCCGGTTTAGCCAACAGATTTTACGCTTTTACAGAAAATGTGAGTAGAGAAAAAGTAATGGAAAAAGCAGATCATATTGCACCTAGTTTAGATGAAGTATTGTTCGAGAATAATATTACTTCCGCTATCTCTTATCCTAAGAATAGAATTAAAGTGCTGTTATTGGAAAATGTACACCCAGCTGGCGTTGCATTATTGGAAAACGAAGGCTTCTCAGTGGAAGTGTACCCCGCCGGATTAGATGAAGATGAGCTTTGTGAAAAAATCAAAGGGGTTTCTATTTTAGGTATTAGGTCCAAAACACAGGTTACCAGAAAAGTAATAGAGAATGCCAATAGATTAATGGCAGTAGGTGCTTTTTGCATAGGTACTAACCAAATTGATTTAGAAGCATGTCAGGAAAAAGGTGTGGCTGTATTTAATGCCCCATTTAGTAATACACGTTCTGTAGTGGAATTAGCTATTGGTAGCATTATTATGCTCATCAGAAATATCTTTGATAAATCAATATTGATGCATCGTGGTAAATGGGATAAATCTGCGAGTGGAAGTAGAGAAATAAGAGGTAAAAAACTTGGCTTAATAGGCTATGGTAATATTGGGGCACAGCTTTCAGTTGTAGCTGAAAGCATAGGAATGGATGTTTATTATTTTGATGCAGAAGAAAAACTTGCGCTAGGAAACGCTACCAAAGTCAGTTCTTTAAAAGAATTATTAACCACGGTAGATGTGGTAACTTTACATGTAGATGGGAGAAAGGAAAACGCTAACATAATTGGCAAGAGAGAGTTTGACATGATGAAAGATGGAGTTATATTCTTAAACTTAAGTCGAGGTCATGTGGTAGACATACCCGCTCTTAAAGAAGCATTAGTATCAAGAAAAATTGCCGGTTGCGCAATAGATGTTTTTCCTCAAGAACCTAAGAGCAATGACGATCCCTTTGAAAGCGAATTGAGAGGTTTACCCAATACAATTCTCTCTCCGCATATTGGAGGAAGCACAGAGGAAGCGCAAGTGAATATTGGTCAGTTTGTACCTGCCAGAATTATGGATTACATTAACACTGGCACCACCACAAATAGCGTAAATTTCCCAAATTTACAATTACCCAGGTTACAAAATGCACACAGATTGATTCATATACACAAAAACGTACCAGGTATCATTGCTAAAATGAATCTGTTATTTGCTGAACATGAAATCAATATTGTGGGTCAGTACCTGAAAACAAATGAAAAAATCGGTTATGTAATTACTGATATAGATAAGGTATATAGTAAAGATTTAATCACAGCGCTGAGAGCAATAGATCATACTATAAAATTTAGAGTGTTATATTAATTGTTTTTTCAAAATAGAAATGAAAGCCTTACTCACCATTGGATTGCTCATCCTCTCAAATGCTTTTATGACGCTAGCCTGGTATGGGCATTTAAAATTTCATGAATGGAAGTGGTTTAATAAATTAGGTCTAGTTTCAATAATATTCATCAGTTGGGGTTTGGCACTCTTCGAATACTTTTTTCAAGTACCAGCTAACCGAATTGGATTTAAAGAAAATGGAGGACCCTTCTCTTTGGTTCAGCTAAAAGTATTACAAGAAGTAATTACTTTAGGCGTCTTTATGATTTTCACATTCTTCTTTTTTAAAAATGAAACGTTAAAATGGAATCATTTCATTGGGTTCGGTTTTCTAATTTTGGCTGTATATTTCATCTTCAAGAAATAGTTAAAAAATCGATTACTGAGATTAATATCATAAAATCAGCATGATTAGGGCAAAAAACCAACCGAAAGTTAAATATAATAACATGCGGTATCCTGACAGCATCGGTCTTTCTGATTCCATTTGACCATTAAAAACTTATATATACACATGAAATGTTAAACTTTTATGTTTCATTCTGACCTAATCTTTATACAAAACTTACATAATGAAGTTTAATTTTATCTTGCTCAACTATTGAAACAAATAAATGAGCAGATATAGAATTTAGATAAGTAATGTAATAATATCGACTAAATCTAAAACAATTTAATACACCTTTAGAGTAATCCATTAAAGTATAGCAATAACCTAATAATCTTACAATTGCGAGGCTGTACACAATTATTATAATTCAAACTAATGAGCTAAATTTGATGTACATACATTGAATTTAAATAACAAAGCTATGATTAATAAATTAAATGATCAGAATCTTGATAAAGTCCTGAATGCTAATCAAAAGGTAATTGTAAAATTTTATGCCGACTGGTGTGGCATTTGCAAAGCATTTTCTCCTGAATTCGAAAGAATGGTACAAGAGCAAGAATCTGAATCATCTGACATTACATTTTTTGAAGTAAATGCCCCTGATAATCCTAAAACAAGGTTATTAGCTGGTGTATATAGTCTACCTTTTTTTGCAAGTTTTGAGAACGGCAAACTAATGAATAAAGTAGCCTCAGCAGATAAAAAAATCATTACTCAATTAATAACTGAGTTGAAAAGCTCTACTCCATTTTTTAACTAAAGAGTATTGAGTTTGATCCATTGATTCATTCTTTCAATAAGCCATAAAAAAAGCTCCGACAAATCGGAGCTTTTTTTATGTGACAGTATTTAGAAATAGATGTTATTTTTGATTTTCGAATTTAGTTTTAAACTTCTCATACAACCTTTGCTGATGCGCTTCAAGGGTCACTTTTCGGCCATCAATAAACACATGTTTCAGTATATTTCCTCTCATATCTAATATATCGCCTTCTGAAACAACCAAAGATGCTATTTTACCAACTTCAATTGACCCAATTTTATCTGCTACGCCCATTATTTCGGCTGGATTCAGCGTCACCATTTTCAAGGCTTCTTCTGACCCTAAGCCATAAGCTGCAGCAGTTCCTGCTCCAAAGGCTAAGTTTCTTACTTTCATTACTTCATCCCATTGACCAATTGCCACTTTTATACCTGCTTCTTTTAGCAGGTATGGTAATTTATAAGGCATATCTACTGCGTCTATTGTATTATCAGGTAATCTATGGGTATCTTCTAAAACAACTGCAATATTATTATCTTTTAAAAATTCTTTCACATAATAAGCCTGCCCCGCTCCTACTATTACAATTTTAGAAACACCTTGATTTTGAGCAAATTGAACCGATTCCAGAATCTCTTTAGCCCTATCAGTATGGATATATAGCGTTTTAGTTCCATCAAATAAACCAGCCATAGCCTTCATTTTCAGATTGGTGGATTCCGGCTTGTCAATTTTTGAATAAGAAGATGCATCCTGAAAAAACTTTTTCACTTCATTATATTCATCAGGATATTTTTCATTTTCTTTCCACTCAGTTTGCCCTGTCCACCATCTTGGAGCAGTCATTTTGGAAGGCCAATTTAAGTGAATACCTTCATCTACTCTTAAAACGGCATCCTCCCAATTCCAGGCATCAAGGTTCATCACCGAAGAACTTCCAGAAATTCTGCCACTTCTCGGAGTAGTTTGTGCATACAAAACACCATTAAACCTGGTAGCAGGTATCAATTCAGAATCTGTGTTGTAGGCAATTAATGCTCTTACATTGGGGTTAAATTCACCTGTTTCAGCCTGATCTCTGGTGGCTCTCACTGCGGCAATTTCCTCTAAACCAATAATGGTGTTTGCTGCGATTAAACCAGGATAAACATGTAGACCCTCTGCATTAATCACTTCATATTCGGATAAATCCAATCTCACAGTGGTTGCATCAGCTACATTGGTAATAATGCCGTCTTTAAAGGTAATTACTGAATTTTTGATCACTTCACCAGTTCCTAAGTGTGCTGTAGCGTTCATTATAGCGATTGGCTTAACCTGAGTTGTACCAGGCGCAGGCGGCTGTCCAAAACTCACATTTGCTAGTACTATTAACAAATAGATACTTAATATATATTTTAAAATTTTCATAGATCTTATTTTAAAGAAGTATAATTTTCTAATTCTGTTTCGCAATGATAGATAATCTGTGATTTAGGCATTGCTTTCTTAGTGCTTTTACCTTTTTTCTTATCTCCTTGCATCTTTGCTATCAAACGAGCTCTTTCTTTCTGAATATCTGCTAAAACTTGCTCTTCAGTTTCAATATCGTAGAAAATAGCGCCCTCGATTATAGTTTTTTCAGCTTTAGCATAAATTGAAAGCGGGTGATCACTCCATAAAACTACGTCAGCATCTTTACCAGATCTAATACTTCCCACTCTATTATCTAAATGCATCAGTTTAGCAGGGTTAAGAGTCACCATTTTCAGTGCCTCTTCTTCCGGCACACCACCATATTTTATGGTTTTACCTGCCTCTTGATTCAATCTTCTACCCATTTCGGCATCATCAGAATTTATTGCTGTAACTACACCTTCACCATGCATTAATGCTGCATTATATGGTATTGCATCGTTTACTTCAAACTTATAAGCCCACCAATCTGCAAAAGTAGACCCCCCTACTCCATGCTCTTTCATTTTATCAGCTAGTTTATAACCTTCTAAAATATGGGTAAATGTATTAATTCTAAATCCAAAATCTTCTACTACTTTCATGAGCATGTTAATTTCAGATTGCACGTAAGAGTGGCAAGAAATAAATCTCTTTCCATTCAAAATTTCTACAAGCGTTTCTAATTCCAGGTCTTTTCTTGGTGGGGTTGCACTAGCTTTATCCTTTTTAGATAAACCATTAAATTGCTTCCATTCACTTTCATATTCTCTAGCTCTTGTGAAGGCGTCTATAAATACCTGTTCAACGCCCATTCTAGTTTGCGGAAATCTAATTGTATTTTGATCACCCCAGTTTGATTGCTTTACATTTTCTCCTAAAGCAAATTTAATATACTTATCTGCACCAGCTATTTTCATCTCTTCAGGACCATAACCCCACTTCAACTTTACTACCGCTGACCTACCTCCAATTGGATTGGCAGAACCATGTAATAAATGTGCAGTAGTTACGCCCCCAGATAATTGTCTGTAAATATTAATATCTTCTGAGTTTACTACATCTTCAATATTCACTTCAGCGGTAACAGCCTCTGAGCCTTCATTTACTCCACGGCTAATGGCAATATGAGAATGTTCATCCACTATACCAGGAGTTAAATGCTTACCGGTACCATCAATTTCCTTAGCACCGGATGCAGATAAATTCTTACCTATTTTACTGATTTTTCCATCTTGAAGTAAAACGTCAGTGTTTTCCAGAATCCCGTCAGTTTCATTTGTCCAGACGGTAGCATTTTTGATAAGAATTGTTTGAGCTTTAGGCTTTTCAGATTTACCATGAGCAACAAAAGGATAAATCATAGAGCCAATCGCTTCTGATTCATCTTCCTTCTCCTCCCTTGATTTATCATCCTCTTTTTTATC
>JBBSPJ010000136.1:0-10306 GCA_038258905.1 Cytophagales bacterium | reverse complement strand
AGAGCTGAGTAATTTTCAATAATACCGTTATGGATAATAGCTAAATTACCGCTTTGCGAAAAATGAGGATGAGCATTTACATCGTTGGGTTCACCATGAGTAGCCCAACGGGTATGGCCCATACCCACAGTGCTTTGCAGGTTTTTGTCTTTAATAAACTCCTCCAGCTCACTAACCTTGCCTTTTTTCTTATACACCTTAAGGCCGTTATCCATCAGGGCAATTCCTGCACTGTCATAACCTCTATATTCTAGTCTTTTTAGGCCTTTTATAATAATATCTGAAGCCTTTTGGTGCCCTATATAAGCAACAATTCCACACATAATAAATTAATTTTATTGAAAGGTAGTATAATAAATCCTTAATTTGACGTCAGATTTATTCACTAAAAAATTATTGAAAGAACCAATATTAAATCTTGGCTCCTCGTCAAAAGGAACTGGGTTCCTTCTTATAAACCTACCTGTCGGAACAATTGAGTTATTTTTATTCCAAAAATCAGGATTCTCATATATTTCCTGCAAGAAGAAACTAATATCTGCTGAAATTACTTTTTCTCCATCATCGTATCTCAAACTAATAGGAGAGGCGGCTCCATTTTGGGCTGCCAGACCACCATTGCTGCTGAAATTACTTTGAATAGCCCTAAATTCATCACCAACCCTATCTATTGTTTCATTTTCTTCCAGTATATAAGGTACAACAAAATTCGGTGGTGATTTTTGCTCAGAAATAGTATTTCTCACCAAAAAGTCTGGATTTGAAATCACAATTTCTGCCTTATTAATCAACATGAAATCAACAGAATCAATAAAATCACTAAATATATTTAAATCAATACGCGGAGTAATTCCTAATAAATTATTGAAATAGACTTTAGAAGGATCGTTTAATTCAAAGCTCTTTTTACCCGTATAATCGGCAGGTATTAAAGAACCCGGCTGAAAATCTACCTCCGTAAAACTTGAAGGACTTAAATTTAAAGTTAACCTTCTTTCCACTGTGTCGGATGGATTTTGATATATTAACTCGAAGTATGAAGCTCCTGCAGTTAAATTTAATCCTTGTATTTTATCGTTTCCTTCAGTTGTTTCAATCTTGAAGCCACGAAATGAATTATAAAGTTGCTCATTACTCAAATCAGTATTGGCAATATTATCCAGCATATTATTGGCAAAATCGAGATTAATAGGAATATAGGTAGTATCCGGATTAATAGGTAAAATAACCACACTGGTATCTTTCGAGATTTGAGTTTCTGCTACTATTTTATCGTAAATTGAGTAATTAATGCCCGTCTTAAGCGTATCAGCCAGTTGGCTAATTTTAAAACCTTGTGGTGTAGAAAAAGCATCCCCCAGAAAATAAGTATAGTTCATATAAAAGCGAGCGCTTACAACAGTAGCTGCAGCATCTACATTAGTTCTTGTGGAGTTAGCTCCTAAAGTCAACCCAAAGTTTCCACTAAGTGAAACATCCCCTATTTCAGGATCACTGTATTTTCCTATATAAATTCTACCTTCAGAGCCATCAATATTATTTGAACTCACTATTGCAGTATCAAAGGCATACTGAGTCATTTCCAGCGGAAGCTCAATAAAACGTAGATCTGTATTATCGCCTCCGGGTACTAAAGGCCCTGAAACTTCAATAGGTTCTTCACATGATTGGAAAAATAGGGCCAGTAGAAATACTGGCCCTAGAATGGTAGCAGGTTTAACCCGCCAATTCTGTATATAGATTGAAATAAGATTCCGAGAATCCCTCACCTTTTTCAATGGTATCAACTTTTTTATCTTCATCAAACGTTGAAAATAATTCATCCAAATTTTCTTTAAACTCATCCCCTGATTTTATTACTGCATCTGCATATTCTGCACCGATTTTGATAAACCCTTCAAAATCGCCTGACTCTAAATTCGATAACATGCTATCATCAATATCAAGCATTTTTACCTTATCTAGTAAATCAGTCCCAAATTTATGAGAGAATTCCGTATTATACATAGTAAATACAGATTTTGCATCTTTAAATATTGGATCGTTCTTGTAAGTGGTTTTAAGGTACATTGGAATCAGACTTGTCATCCAATCGTTACAATGCACAATATCTGGTGCCCAGCCCAGTTTTCTTACCGTTTCTAACGCTCCTTTGCAAAAGAAAATTGCTCTTTCATCATTATCTGCATAAAAATTATTTTCCTTGTCGTGAAATACTGACTTTCTTTGGAAATAATCTTCATTATCGATAAAGTAAACCTGCAATTTAGCATTTGGAATAGAGGCTACCTTTATAATTAAAGGTTTTTCTTCTTCACCAACAGAAATATTAATTCCAGACAAACGAACTACTTCATGTAATCTGTTCTTTCTTTCATTAATAAGTCCGAATCGCGGTACAAGTATGCGTATTTCCATGCCTCTTTCCTGCATGGCTTGCGGCAACTTTCTTACAAAATCTGCGACTTCTGATGTTTTTAAAAATGGATTAATTTCATTGGCTACGTAGAGAATTCGAAGCTTTGACATATGTTTATTGGATTTGATTAACTCATAAACGAAGCACAAAAATACAAAAAATTCCGCCATTTCCATTAAAATTTATAACAAAAAGCTAGTTTTGTGCATAATATTTCTAATTTAGCGCCTTTTTATGATAAATTGTGAGTCAATAACTGATATACAAAGCGTTATATCAAAACACCGTTCAAACGGCCAGACCATTGCTTTTATACCCACTATGGGCGCTCTACACAACGGTCATTTAAGCCTAATAAAGGAAGCACAAAAAAAAGCGGATATTGTGGTTTGCAGTATTTATGTTAACCCTACTCAGTTTAACAATCCTGATGACCTGAAAAATTACCCCAGATTATTGGAGGAAGATGCCGAAAAGCTGAAATCTGTAGGTTGTGATATACTTTTTTCACCTTCTGATGATGTGATGTATCATACTTCCTCTACCCTGAAATTTGATTTTGGTGAACTAGATAAAATTTTAGAAGGAGCCTTCCGTCCCAACCATTTTAGTGGTGTGGCTTTAATAGTTTGTAAATTATTTCATATCATTCAGCCTGATTATGCTTTCTTTGGACAAAAAGATTTGCAACAATTGGCCATCATCAGAAAGCTGGTCTATGAATTATTTTTCAATGTGCAAATTGAAGCCGTTCCAATAGAAAGGGAGGAAGATGGCTTAGCGATGTCCTCTCGTAATGGAAGATTAAATGATCAGGAAAGAAAAGATGCTGTTATTTTTTATCAAAGCCTGATTCATGCTAAAAAATTATTGCTCTCAGGTGCCAATAGAGAGGCCACCGTAGAAGCTGTAAAAAATATTTTTAAAGACCATCCTGCCCAATTAGAATACTTTGATATAGTAAATGATGTGAATTTAAAACCCAAACAAAAGAACTACTCCGAACCCGATACGGTTTTGTGCATAGCGGGATATATAGGAAATGTGAGATTAATAGATAACATGTATTTAATTTCATAACTTTGCCGCCCAATTGAAAGGATAATTTATGTTAATTGAGGTTTTAAAGTCAAAAATTCATAGAGTGAAGGTCACTCAGGCTGAATTACATTACGTAGGGAGCATTACAATAGACGAAGATCTAATGGATGCCGCTAATGTTATTGAAAATGAAAAAGTGCAAATTGTTAATATAAATAACGGTGAGCGCCTGGAAACTTATGTGATTAAAGGTGAAAGAGGCAGCGGTATGGTATGCCTTAACGGACCTGCAGCACGGAAAGTACAGGTAGGTGATATTATCATCATCATAAGCTATGCTCATATGGCTTTTGAGGAGGCTAAAACCTATAAACCTACATTAATATTTCCTGATGCTAACAATAAAATGAATTAGGCATTGAGAAAAGGAATTAAATCTTTCCTGAAATATACCATCACCTTAGCTATAGCCATTGGGTTGTTTTGGTATTTATATAAAGATATAGACTTTTCAGATATGTTTGTAAGGTTCAGAAAAGCGGACCTTCGCTGGGTTTATCTTTCTGTAACTCTTGCTATTTTAAGTCATCTAATACGCGCATACCGATGGAACATGCTTTTAGAACCTATGGGATATTATCTGAAAACATCCCGTACTTTTTTGGCTGTAATGGTAGGCTATCTGGCAAATTTTGTAGTGCCGCGGATGGGAGAAATATCAAGATGTGGAATTCTTAAGAATACAGACGATGTACCGGTAAGCAAAGGCATAGGTAGCGTAGTAACAGAGAGAATTATTGACTTACTCTGTCTAATTACCATCGTCTTTATTACATTAATCCTGGAGTTTGATCGATTTAGTGCCTTTTTATTAGATTTAATTTCACAAAAAACTGAAGGAATTCAGTCCAATTATAATACCCTAATTTATATCGGACTTATACTAGCAGCTTTGGGTGCTCTCCTTATTTATATCATTAAAATAAATCACCATAAGCTGAAAAGCAACCTACTTTACAATAAAGTGATAGCTTTTATGCGACATTTAGTGGAAGGAATAATGTCGATTAGACATCTTAAAAAACCACTTGCTTTCTGGCTTTCCACCTTCTTTATTTGGGTGCTTTATTATTTAATGACTTACGTGGTAATATTTAGCTTAGAAGAGACTTCACATTTAGGTATTGTGGCAGGTTTTACAATGCTAGTATTAGGAGGTGTTGGCATGGCAGCTCCAGTACAAGGAGGAATAGGTGCATTTCATTATTTGATGAGTGCTGGCTTGCTTTTATATGGCGTCTCGGCAGAAGATGGTGTGTTTTTTGCTTTCCTCTTACACACAACAAACTCTTTGGCCATTATGCTGGTAGGGATAATATCTTTTTTTCTAAGCATGATTATACCAAAAAGGAATTCAAAACTAGAATATGCCAACAGCTGATAAAATATTAAATTCTGAAACATTAAGTCTGCTTGTAGATAAATGGAAGGCTGCAGGTGAAAAAATAGTATTTACCAATGGCTGTTTCGATATCCTACATCTTGGACATATAGATTATTTAGAAAAAGCTGCCGCAAAAGGAACCAAACTCATTGTGGCTATTAATACGGATAGTTCTGTGAAAAAACTAAAGGGGGAAAACAGGCCAGTAAATAATGAACAGGCCAGAGCCAGGCTTTTGGCAGCTTTAGGCTTTGTAGATGCTGTTACTTTTTTCTCCGATGATACACCAGAGGCAATCATTGAAAATTTAAGTCCGAACATATTAATTAAAGGGAGCGACTATAATATGAGCAACATTGTAGGGGCAGAATTCGTATTGCGAAATGGCGGAAAAGTAGAAACTATCGATCTGGTAAAAGGCTACTCTACCACCCAAATAATTAAACAATTAAAAAAATAAAAAATGTTTCTAATAGTAATTTTAGTGGTTTTTGCCATCGTAAGTTATGCGGTGCAGTCACGCTTGAAAAATAAATTTAAAAAATACTCTAAAGTAGCTTTACATTCTCAAATTTCCGGGAAAGAAGCAGCTGAGAAGATGTTAAAGGACAATGGCATCTATGATGTAAAGGTGATGTCAGTGGCCGGCCAACTAACAGATCATTATAATCCGGCCAACAAAACTGTGAACTTAAGTGAAGAGGTATATTCACACCGTTCTGCGGCAGCTGTAGCCGTTGCAACTCACGAAGTAGGCCATGCCGTGCAACATGCTAAAGCCTATGCATTTTTAGAAATGCGCTCAGCTATGGTGCCTATTCAAAACGTAAGTGCCAAAATCATCAATATCGTTTTTATGGCTATGCTATTTGGAGCCTTCTTTTTAGATGGATTAATTGGATTTGATGCGGCTATACTTGTTATCATCGGCTGTTACAGTGTTTTTACTCTATTTGCTTTTATCACTTTACCTGTAGAGTTTGACGCCAGCAAAAGAGCTTTGGCATGGATGACTACTTCAGGTGTTGCAAACTCACAGGAACATGACATGGCCAAAGACGCCTTGAAATGGGCCTCCATGACCTATGTAGTAGCTGCAATTGCTTCGCTGGTTACCCTTGTATATTATATCATGATGTTTTTAGGTAGTAGAGATTAGTGGATTTTTCCTATATTTGCAAAACTTTTGGGGGAAACACCCTGTTTCTTCTACTATTACTTAAAATATTGTAACTAATGAATTTTCAACTCACAGAAGAACATTTAGCCGTTCAGGCAGCCGCAAGAGATTTTGCACAAAATGAATTATTACCGGGTGTTATCGAAAGAGACACTAAAGAGATATTTCCCGCCGAACAAATTAAAAAAATGGGGCAGCTGGGCTTCATGGGTATGATGGTAAACCCTAAATATAATGGTGGTGGAATGGATACCATCTCTTATATATTAGCCATGGAAGAAATTTCTAAAATTGATGCTTCTGCATCAGTTTGTATGTCAGTAAACAATTCTTTGGTTTGCTGGGGGTTAGATAAATATGGTACTGAAGCACAAAAAGAAAAATATTTAACCCGTTTAGCAACAGGTGAAATTATTGGTGCATTTTGTTTATCTGAACCTGAAGCTGGCTCTGATGCCACTTCTCAAAGAACTACTGCCGAAGATAAAGGAGACCATTACCTATTGAATGGCACCAAAAACTGGATAACTAACGGTAATAGTGCATCTGTTTATTTAGTGATAGCACATACAGATAAAGAAAAAGGCCATAAAGGAATTAATGCTTTTATAGTAGAAAAGGATACTGAAGGCTTTGTTATTGGTAAAAAAGAAGAGAAAATGGGCATCAGAGGTTCAGACACTCATTCTTTGATGTTCCAGGATGTTAAAGTACCAAAAGAAAACAGAATTGGTGAAGATGGATTTGGTTTCAACTTTGCTATGGCCACTTTAAATGGCGGAAGAATTGGTATTGCAGCTCAAGCGCTCGGTATAGCATCAGGTGCCTATGAGTTAGCTCTTAAATATTCGAAAGAAAGAAAAGCTTTTGGTAAAGAAATTAACCAACACCAGGCTATTGCATTTAAATTAGCTGATATGGCCACTCAAATTGAAGCCGCAAGATTATTATGCTTAAAAGCTGCTTGGTTAAAAGACAATAAACAAGATTTTTCTCTAGCTGGCGCTATGGCCAAATTATATGCATCGCAGGTAGCAATGGACACTACGGTAGAAGCTGTACAGGTACATGGTGGTTATGGTTATGTAAAAGAATATCACGTAGAAAGATTGATGAGAGATGCCAAAATCACACAGATTTATGAAGGTACCTCAGAAATTCAAAAAATTGTGATATCTAGAAGTATCTTAAAATAAGATAATCCGTTTTTGTTCGTTACTCATCATAATCTTACATTAAATGTAGGATTATGAATTTTTTAAATTTTGATATATAACCATCTTTAATTAGATTCGTACAATATATTTAAGATGTTTTTTTACTTTTCAAAGGATATCCATTCATAAAGCAAGATAATGGAAGATTACAACAAAATCATAGAATCGCTTAGCGTTAAATTCGTTAAAGCCAAGAATATTAAAATACTAAAACCTGTTACCGTTAACAACCTATATGAGGTGGAAAACAAGCTTATACTTGTGAATAAAGGGGAAGTTTTAGTGGGTGAAGAAAAACTTTTAGTTAAAGAAGGCGATTTCGTGTTCATTCCTGGAGGAAAATCTCAACAGATTACTTACGGAAGAGGAAGTCAGATTGCTTCTGTTACCAATGATAATTTTATCACTAACAAAGGAGAATACTTTCTTTCCATGACTCATGATGAGTTATTGGCAGAAGGTGGAGACAGTTTCAGCTATATTTCATTTGAAGCTAAAGTTTTTGATTCAGTTAATTTTTTCGCATCTCTTGATATACCGCCATTCAATTTTAAGAATGAAACCGTTAAATCATTACATGACAGAATTTTTGACGAAATAAAGACTGAAGAGCCTGGTTCTGAAAGAATGGTGAAGGTGCTTACTGAGCATTTATTAATTGAAGTTTTCAGACATATTGTTAGAAATAAATTATTTGTAGAGCAATTAGCTACTAATAGTACTTATTTTAAAGATCCAAGATTAATTGACATCTTTAATTATATCAACGAGCATTTAGGCGGTGATCTTTCTAACAAGAAATTAGCAGAAGTGGCTAATGTATCTGAAGACTATGTAGGCCAGTATTTTAAAATGCTAACCGGTATCAATCCTCAGGATTATATTGAATACCAAAGAATGGAGGAAGCGGTTACTTTATTGAGAACCAGCAAAAAAAGCATCAGGGACATTGGTCAGGAAGTAGGCTATAAAGATACCGCTTATTTCTGCCGTAGATTCAAAATGATGTTTGGTATACCTGCCGGCAAAATGAGAAGAAGAGAATCATTAATGAACGTTTAATCGCTGATTAATCATTGCTTTTGCTTCAGTAATTTCTATTAATAATTCCGGATTGCTTTCTATAGCATTTCCAACCACAATAACATCAGCGCCTGACTTCCAGGCGCTTTTTGCTTTTTGTACAGAATTGATTCCTCCGCCAATTACTAAGGGGATATCAATAGCTCGCTTTACAGAAGCAATCATACGTTCAGAAATAATTTCCTCTGCGCCACTACCAGCATCCATATAAATTAATTGCTGACCTAAAAGCTCACCTGCTATAGCAGTGCTCATAGCAATGTCGTATTTATCTTTCGGAATGGGATTGGTATTGCTCATGTAGGAAACAGATGTTTTATTTCCTCCATCTATCAGCATGTAGCCTGTAGGCAATACCTCTATTTTGCTTCGCTTTAATATGGGAGCAGATAATACGTGCTGACCTATCAATAAATCGGCATTTCTTCCTGAAATAAGTGATAAATAAAGAATAGCATCAGCCTGCAAATCTATATATTGGTTGTTTCCCGGGAAAAGAATAACAGGAATTTCTGTTTGTGATTTAATATGTGAGATGCAGGGGCCTAAAAAATCAGATAGTATTAAACTACCCCCTACCATAAAATAATCCACCTCATTTTCTATGGCAGTATGAATAATTCTCTGCAATTCTAATAAATCCTTTATCTTATCAGGATCTATGAGTAAGGCAAAAGATTTTTTTGAGTCGTTGGCTTCAACCTGAAGCTTATTGAGTATCTTCTTCTGATGCATTATTCTTATTAATCTCTATCTGATTTATAAAATCTAAAATTTTATCTTTTGCCAAAGCTAATAGCATAGCGCCTATTTCCGCCTTAAAAACATCAAATACACCTGGGGAGCTATCGTCTCTTCTAATTACGATACGCTGAGCATTGTCTACATCCCTCTCATCTTCGTAAGATTCTCTATAAACGGTAGTTTTATTTGATTTAGATTTAGTTAAAAGTTTTACCAATTGATAAGCCACAAAAACTCCTCCAGCCACCATTAAGGCAGTTTTACCGTAATCTCCTGCCTTGCCTGAAAGTTCTTTTACCTGGTCAGACAATTCTTGTTGATATTGCTTTTGTTTATTTTTTAATTGATTTGAATCACTCATTAAATTAAATTTTATTTTTAAAATTGCTTTAACTTCTCTTTTTAATCTCTGACTTAAGCTTTTCCTTTAGATTTTTATTATCCTTCAGAAGGAAAAATATTATTGAAATTACTAAATAGATTAAAGAAACTAATCCAAAGCCTTTTACCATACTATTAAACTCCTGAGCAAAATAAAATGCCAGTGTAAAACTAGCAAACAATAATAAGGTGGTTACACTTAATAAAAATAGTAATAATGGTAGAAGCTTTGCAAGAGTACTGGAAACTTTTTCTTCAATTTCATCCTTAATCATGGAGATTCTTATCTCTATAATTTTCTGTATTGTATCAATAAATTTATCTACTCCCAATAATTCTAAAATTTTATTTTTCACAATAATAATATTTATGAGTTTACAAGTTAGATAAAATATGAAGGATGTTAAATTTACATATAAATTAATTATAAAGAAAATATGCAAATAATTGCTGATAGTGGCGCAAGTAAAACTGATTGGCGTTGGATAAGTGCAGAGGGCAAAATAACCCAGAGCAAATCAAGCGGTATTAACGCCTATCATATTTCATCTGATAAGTTAAACGACTTATTAAGGAATGAGTTAGATTTTATTTTTGATGAACCCATTTCACAAATCTATTTCTATGGAGCGGGTTGTGGAAGTTTAGAAAATAAAGAGAAAATTAAGGCCGGGCTTTCAAACTACTTCAAGACAGATAAAATTGAGGTACAGCATGATTTATTAGCCTCAGCTAGAGCCACATGTTTACGTGAGGCCGGTATTAGCTGCATTTTAGGCACTGGTGCCAATGCCTGT
>JBBSPJ010000135.1:0-10315 GCA_038258905.1 Cytophagales bacterium | reverse complement strand
CCTGAAACCTTTAGAGATAAAAACGTAATTTTAGCCGGTGGAGGCGATTCAGCCCTTGATTGGACGATAGAATTATCAAAAATCGCTAAGAAAATTACTTTAATCCACAGAAATGAAACTTTCCGTGGTGCCCCTGACTCTGCTGAGAAAGTATTTGATTTAGCAAAAGAAGGTAAAATCAATTTATTGTTAAAAAGTAACCTAACTTCAGTATCCGGAAATGGTAAACTGAATACGGTAAAAGTACAGGGAGCTGATAAATCTGAGTTGGAATTGGAAGCAGATTACTTAATTCCATTATTTGGTTTGAGTCCTAAATTAGGACCTATAGCAGACTGGGGATTGAGTATTTTCAAAAATCAAATTGAGGTGAATACCACAGATTATTCTACTAATGTGCCGGGTATTTACGCCATTGGTGATATTAATACCTATCCGGGTAAGCTGAAACTAATTTTATGTGGTTTCCATGAAGCGGCTTTAATGTCGCAAAGTGCATTTAAGCATATTTACCCTGATAAGCACCTAAGCTTTAAATATACTACTGTTAACGGAATAGAATCGTTCTAATGGCTGATATTAAAATAAAAGTACAAGATTACACGGGCGAGATCAAAGAATTGGAAGCGCCAACAGACATGAATTTAAGTCTGATGGAGTTGCTAAAAGCGAATGACTATCCTGTATTGGCCACATGCGGCGGTATGGCTTTATGTGCCACTTGCCATGTAAAGGTGGAAGAAGGAATGGATTCTCTCAATGATCCCGGGGATGATGAAATGGATCAGTTAGATATATTGCCTAATGCAGAGCACAATAGTCGCTTAGCCTGTCAACTAAGATTGAAGGATAATATGGATGGTATGCATGTGCGTTTGGCAGCCGATGAGGAATAGATAAATTATTAATGCTGAAGATTTTAGATCCGGTTTATTAAAGCCGGATTTTTTTTGCCCAAAATATAATAGAATTAAGGATTAAAGCCAATTTTTAATTCAATTCAATACCAGATATAATCTTTTCAATCCTAATACTTGCTTTTAAAAATTTATATTTAGACATTTATCTAAATATCTAATATGTTTAACTATCTATTTTTATTTAACTAAAACCACCTTAAATTTAACGCTATGAAAAACTTTCTAATTATTATCCTCTTCTTATTCTCTACTGCTTTATACGGCCAGGATATTACAGGCTCCTGGTATGGTGCAGCCAATATTCAGGGTGTTAAATTGAGAATTGTTTTTCATATTGAGCAGGTGGATGGTAATTATACAGCTACTATGGATAGTCCGGACCAAGGAGTGAAAGGAATTCCAGTGACCAGCGTAAACTATAATAATGATTCACTAAGTCTAAGTATTGACAACATAAAATTTGTCTATAATGGCTTAGTAAAGGAAGATGCAGTTGAAGGTAAGGTAACCCAAAACGGCATGGAATTACCTCTCATTTTAACCCGACAGGAAGTTAAAGTAAAAAGACCTCAGGAGCCTAAAGCTCCTTTCCCTTATCACTCAGAAGAGGTGTCTTTCATAAATAATAAAGCAGAAATCAGTCTTTCATGCACGCTAACTTTACCAGATGTAGAAGGGAAATACCCGGTAGTGGTTTTAATCAATGGAAGTGGTCCGCAAAATAGAGACAGTGAAATTTTAGGACATAAGCCTTTTTTAGTCTTATCAGATCACCTCACTAAAAATGGTATTGCTGTCTTAAGATTTGATGAAAGAGGAGTGGGGAAATCGGAAGGAAATTATGGTTTATCTACTTCAAAAGATTTTGCATCGGACGTAGAAGCGGCTGTAGCTTATTTAAGAGAAAGGAAGGAAATTAATCAAAATAAAATAGGCTTAATTGGTCATAGTGAGGGAGGCATGATTGCTCCTATGTTGGCTGCCGATCCCGCTAACAATATCAGTTTTATGGTTTTGATGGCAGTGCCCGGATTACCTATTAGCGAAATGATGCTTTTACAAACCGAAGCAGTGATGAAATCCTCTGGATTACCCGAATCTCAAATTCAAATGAATAATGATTTAAATGAAACCGCTTATTCATTAGTTAAAAATGCAAAGTCTCAAGCGAATTTGAAGGCTGATTTGGAACAGCTTTTTGGAAATTATTATCAACAAAACGTAGGGATTGCGGACAACCAAAATGATGCAAAAAAGAAATTTGTACAACAACAAATGCAAAGTTTGCTAAGTCCTTGGTTTCAATATTTTATTAAATATAATCCACAAGATAATCTGGCAAAAGTGGACTGCCCGGTTTTAGCACTCAATGGCAGTAAAGACTTGCAGGTAACACCAGAAGAAAACCTAAAAGCTATTGAAGAAGCTTTTAATTCAGGGAATAATACGCAATATGAAATTAAGCAATTGCCTGGACTAAATCATTTGTTTCAGGAATGTAAAAGCTGCTCTTTAGAGGAATATGCAACACTAGAACAAACTTTATCTCCTGTATTGTTGAATGAGGTTACCTCCTGGATTAATGAGCAGATTAAAAAATAAATCATAGTCAGCTATTGTTTTAATTTTTGCGTTTATCCTAATTCTTATTTGGGTCAACCTTTTTTTATGTGATCTTTGTATTCAAAAAAGCATAAGTTCCTGCTTCATTTATTTTATATCGTATTTTTTAGAAAGAGTATGGAAGGTAATACATTCAATTTTTAAATAGAGAATAAATGATTCTAATCAATATTTTAGATATTACTTTGCCTTTGGCCAACCCGGTATTAAAGTTTCTATTGATTCTACTTATTATATTATTTGCTCCTATAGTTTTTAATAAAATTAAAGTACCTGCGTTATTAGGGTTAATTATTGCGGGAGCCATAATTGGCCCTAATGGTTTCCATCTCATGGATCGTGACAGCAGTATTATTTTATCTGGAACTGCAGGTTTGCTTTATATTATGTTTTTGGCCGGCCTTGAAATTGATCTGGTTGATTTTAAAAAGAACAGCTTTAAGAGTGTAATTTTCGGGTTGTACACCTTTATTATACCTATGGTTTTAGGGATAACAGCAGGCATCTACATACTTGGTTTTTCTGTACCCACTTCTGTTTTGTTGGCTAGTATGTTTGCTTCACATACCCTAATAGCTTACCCTATTATTAGTAAGCTAGGGGTGGCAAAAAACAGGGCTGTTAATATTACTGTGGGCGGTACTATGATTACAGATACCCTTGCCTTAATTGTGCTGGCAGTCATTGTAGGGATGTCGACAGGTGAAGTAGGAGCAGGTTTTTGGTTAAAATTATCATTATCTATCATAGCTTCTGGTCTCATTATTATCCTTGTTTTTCCAATAGTAGCAAGATGGTTTTTCAAGCGATACAACGATAATGTTTCCCAATATATTTTTGTTTTAGTGATGGTGTTTTTAGGGGCTGTATTAGCAGAAATTGCAGGTGTGGAGCCCATTATCGGTGCGTTCTTATCCGGCTTATCATTAAACCGATTGATTCCGAGAACTTCACCTTTAATGAATAGAGTGGAATTTGTTGGTAATGCAATTTTTATTCCTTTTTTCTTAATTGGAGTAGGTATGTTAATTGATTATAAAGCCTTTTATACGGATATCGATACTATTATCGTGGCACTCGTAATGACTTCCATTGCTACTCTGGCTAAATTTATTGCTGCCTGGCTAACTCAAAAAACTTTTAAATTAACTTTGGATGAGCGCAGGCTGGTTTTTGGGCTAAGTAATGCGCAGGCAGCAGCTACTCTGGCAGCAGTTTTAGTGGGCTACAATATAATTACAGGCTATTCAGATTCAGGGGACCCTGTAAGACTCTTAAATGAAAGTGTTTTAAATGGTACCATTTTAATGATTCTGATTACTTGTACTATAGCTTCACTTGTAGCTCAAAAGGGAGCGAAAAATATGGCTATTACAGATGTTAGTTCTGATTCTGATATTGATTTGCAAGAAGAAAAAATCCTCATTCCCATCAGTAACATAGAAACAACCGATGAGTTAATTCAATTGAGTGTTACCATTAAATCAGGTCAAAACAAGAAGGGTTTATATGCCTTAAAAATTATAGATAGTAAATCGCCAAATCCAAAAATAGACAAAAATGCAAGAGAACTATTGTATAAAGCGGCAGTAACAGCCGGAGCAACCGATAATCATTTAAATGAATTGCTGCGATATGATAGTAATATAACAAATGGTATTGCCAGTGTGGTAAAAGAACAAGGCATTACTGACTTAATACTAGGGTTACATGAAAAAAGAAATATTTCGGATAGTTTTCTGGGGGATTTAACAGAAGGGTTACTTCAACAATGCGATACAACTACTTTGATATACAAGGCTACTCAACCGCTACCTACTATCAAACGCCATTTGGTGATTATTCCACGAAATGCTGAAAAGGAAATTGGGTTTCCTTTCTGGATTCTCAAAGTATGGAACATAGCAAGAAATTCAGGAGATAAAATTATTTTTTATGCTGAAAATGAAACCATAAATTATTTAAAAAGTGCACAACTCAAACATCCGATCGATTGTGAATTCATTCATTTTTCTCAATGGGATAATTTTTTGAGTCTTAAACGAGATCTTAAAAAAGAAGATAACTTAATTATAGTTTTGTCAAGAAAGGATCATGTTTCCTACAATAAATACATGGACTTAATCTCCATATACTTAAATAAGTATTTTAATGACAATAGTTTCATTTTGATTTATCCTTTACAGATAAATACAGAGAATAATGTTGTTATTGATTTCAAAAATCCATCCTTTATTAAACCGGCAGAAACCTTAGATGAGTTTAATAAAATTATTGCAGGGCTATTTAAAAAGAAATAACTGGAGTAGGCTTAAAGAAAAAGAAATACAATAATCAACAAGCTAACAAAGACCATAATAGCATTAAACAAAAAAAAAGGAAGATCTGGCATTTATCCAGAACCTTCCTTTTTAGTACATTTTAATAAATTAAAGGTGTTTAGCTATATATTCTATTAAGCCACTATGGCTTAATAAGCGTAGGAATAGCTTCCATATTAAAACGAGTTATAGGTTGCTGACTATTATTATCTGATAAAGTGAAAACGACATCATTATAATCTTTATCTGTCCCTTCAGCATTTACGAATTTATCTTCAAAGGCTAAAACTACGGCATCAAAATTCTCGAATTTGAATAAAACATGTTGTTGAACCTCTTCTAAATTGAGATAGGTATCTGTATAGAAGGTTTCGTTTTCAAAGTTTACTTCACCTGCTCTCCAGCCATCTACAATCAAAAAGAAACCTATCATAGTACCGGCAGGAAATTGTCCCTCACCCAACTGTAATCTATCTCCCTGATCAAGTATGTTATCACTGATATTAGGGAACAGAATATTTAAGTTGAGTTCCGAAACGGTAACTACTTTAGAGCTGGGGTTATATGTGTAATAACCTAGTGAATTTTTAAGTCCTGCACCTTCCGAAACAAAAGTAAGATAAACCTCTGAATCCTCTGTCAGTACAATGTTATGATTAACTGAGTCTGCAAATAAATAAGGATGCTGATTAACAAAATTCACTCTTTCCGGAAAAACTATATCTAATTCTTCCAACACATCAGGCTCCACATCAGTAGCAATTATTTTACCTGGTCTTTCTTGAATAACTTCAGGTCTCTCACAGGCAAAAGCAAAAATGACAAATGTCAATATGAGAATCAAAGCGTTTGTATTTTTCATAGGGGGTTAATTTTAATTATAATATTTTAATATCATATGCAAAAATAAACAGTACCAATACTTATTTTGTTACATAATAAAAATAACAATTTATATTTATTACTTATTTAACGGAAATCCAGGTCGTTTTTAGATGAACAGTATGTTTATATCTATGAATTTTTATTAACAGATTTAAGAGCGATCAATTGGACCTCATAATCGCCTTTAAGAAATTTACTTTTGATCTGAAGAAATATAATTATAATAATATTATATTTTTGAGTTATAAACAAAAAATATAGTAAATTCTATGTAAATAGAATTTAATTAATTAGCTGCAGAATTTAATTTTAATGATATTTATACGTCATAATTTCCCTTAATTGTTCATTGAATTACATTGAACTTATTATCTTTAGCTTCCGTTTATTTTCAAAAATATTATAATGTATATACCTTTTACAGAATTAAATAAAAAAGCCAGGATCTGGATTTATCAAGCCGATAGAAAATTTACTGAGCAGGAACAAAATTTCATTTTATCTGAGGGTAAAATCTTTTCAGAGCAATGGACTGCCCATAATCAAGCATTGAAAGCTTCAATTGCCATTAAACATCAACAATTCATTATACTTTCTGTAGATGAAACTCAAACGTTGGCGAGCGGCTGTTCTATAGATAAATCTGTACATTTTATGCAATTTTTAGAAAATAGATTAGGTATTAATTTGTTGGATAAGAGCAACATAGCATTTTTAAAAGAAGATAAAGTTCATCTGGAATCAATGAAGACCCTGAAAAGTAAAATTGAAGAAGGTATTATTACTGAAAATAGCTTAGTTTTTAATAACCTGGTAACGGATGTTGACACATTTGACCAGCAATGGATAATTCCGGTGAAAGATAGCTGGATGAAGAGATACTTTAATTAAGGCATAATTGTTGATTAAAGTAAAATAGAGAAGTTATTCATTTTTCTCTTATTTAAATCAAGAGTGAACAGTTAAACATAAAAATATCAAAGCTTTTTTAGTAGGTTTATCCCTGCAAATACAAATTTATATGCTAAATTAAACGACAATGATTTTTAGATCGTTAAAATAGCGTGAAACGAATTACTCAAACAAATGACAATAGGTAGGTTTTCCATCATACTTCTTATGCTTTTTCTTACTTCTTGTTCGGTTTATAAAAAAGCTGAAAAGAAATTTGACAGAGGCGAATATGATTTAGCGATAAATTATTTTGATAAGGCGATAAAAAGTGAAGACCAGGCTGAAAAAGCCTATTACTTCATGGCTGAGTCTTACCGCTTATCTAATCGACTCGAAATTGCCTCACCTTTTTATAAAAAGGCAATAGACTTAGATTTCGGTGATGAGATGATATATTATAATTATGCACTGTCGTTAAAAGCAAATGCTAATTATACCCTGGCCAAAGAAGTACTTGAGAGTTATATGCTGGAAGCCACAGATGAGGAAGTGAAACAATTAGTGACTTTAGAGCTCAAAAATCTTTACAACATTGATGAAATTATTGAAGACAAGTCTTATTATACTATTAACTCCTTAGAAGAAATTAATAGTCCCGATTCTGAATATTCACCTTTCTTTTATGATAGTGAGATTTATTTTACTTCCACCAGGGATGATGGTAAAATTTACAAAGCAACAGGAGAAAGCTTTTCCAACCTATATAAAGTAAAATCTAAAGGAGCTAATGTAGATACTACAAGCATTGAAAAGCTACCACCCATTATTAATTCCCCTGATGCAAATGAAGGCTCAATAGCCATAGCGCCAAATGGTAGAACCATGGTATTTGCCAGAGGGAATACCGGCAAAAGAAAAGGAGCTAATGATGTAAATTTATATTTAACAAGCTTTAGAAATGGTAAATGGTCAGAGCCAAGATTGATGGCCATTAACGATCCTAATGCATGGAATTCTACTCCTGCTTTTAGCGCAGATGGATTAACCTTATATTTCTCCTCTAACAGAGAAGGAGGTTACGGAGGCAACGATTTATACTCTGCTACGGTAAATGGAAGAGGTACCTGGGGCAATGTAAGAAACTTAGGTACTCAAATAAATACGCCTGAAGATGAAATGTTTCCTGCTACCTCTCAGGATGGTAGATTGTTCTTTGCCTCCAATGGGCACCCTGGTTTAGGTAAACTCGATCTTTTTTATGCTGAGAGAAAAGGAGGGAAAATTACAATAACACATATGGGAAATCCGATGAATTCCAATAAAGATGATTTTGCATTATTTATGTACGCCCCTGATAGAGGTTTTTTCTCCTCGGACAGACCAGGTGGCAAGGGGAGAGATGATATCTATACCTTTAAAAATGAGGATCCCAACCTTAAAATTGTTAATTATTATTTAGCAGGAACTACCACCACCAATAATTCCAACCAAGAGGAAGTAATTTTACCGGGTACTAACGTGCGTTTCTATTCGCAGGATAGTGCACTCTTGGGAGAAGTGCTTACTTCGCAAGATGGGAAGTTTAATTTCAGGGTTTCTGAAGAAGAAGAGTATATTATTATTGCAGAGAAAGAAAATTATTTCACCACAAGGAAACTATTTTCCACAGTAGGTAAATCTCTCGATAAATCTACTTTATCCCAACTAATCACCAATAAAGTGTTTGAAACCAATATTCTATTGGAGGAAATTGTGTTGGATAAAGCCTTTGAATTAGAAAACATCTATTATGATTTCGATTCAGCTAATATTAGAGCAGATGCTGCAATTGAGTTAGATAGATTAGTTACTATTCTTAAAGACAACCCACCAATAAAAATAGAATTAAGTTCGCATACAGATGCCAGGGGGGAGGCACTTTATAATCAGGAATTATCAAAAAGAAGAGCACAGTCTGCTGTGGCCTATATCATATCGCAAGGCGTAGATCCGTCCCGTATTACAGCAAGGGGTTATGGAGAAAGCCAGTTGATTATAAAAGATGCCGAAACTGATGAGGAGCATGAAACCAACAGGAGAACAGAGTTTAAGGTTACAGAATATAACAAGGAGATTGCTAAGCAAATTAGAGACCAGGAAGAGGCACTATTTAAAAAGGATAATGTTGAAGTGGAGATAATTGGTGAGAAAACTGTTCCCCAAAAAGCCGAAGATGAATTCGATTTTAATTAAAAGTTTCATTGTATTATTACCCTAGTGCCTTTAGCAATGCTATTAAGTTAAGACAATCATCCTTCTCTCATCGGGGAAGGAAAAAAGGATGGGGTTTTAAAAAAAAGCTTAACTTAATAGCATTGGTGCCTTCAGCCAGATGTCAAAGCTGTTAACTTTACTCTCTACTACAAAGCGGTAATCAGAATGCAAGTGTTTTATTGTTTATGATAATTTATCCTAGATCGATGTCGGCAAGTTAAAACGTCAGATATCTTAGAAAAGCACCCAGCCCGCTAAATTCTTTTGTAAAAATAAAAGTCTTACCTCTATGAGGTACCGACTTAGATTCTATTCTAAGCATGATAAACCGACTTTGAGTACAAAATTGTGGATATAATTTCCAGAAACACCAGGGAGACAATCAATTTAGCGACCAAAAAAGTATTGCATAATATTTCTATCCTGTAAATAGTACCATCATAGCTATCTCAATGTCGGTACGTTGCAAGCGTCAGACATCTTTCTTTAGCAACCTTCTTAAGGGAGAGCAGACTATCTGCTATTAAACAAGTCTAACCTCTCTGAAGTACCGACTTGAAGGTATCTTAATTGCTGCAATTTCATGCTAAAACCAAAGTATTTGGACCCTAGATATGTCTAGCTTTTATTTATACAAAATAGTATAGCGAAATACTGAAAATCTCATTGGGGCAACTTATCAAGACAGGATTATCTAAAGCAGTATATTGATTTAAAAAAAAAAGCCGGCCTTTTGGCCGGCTTTCATGTGATATTTATTTTACTGAATTAAAACATAAAGCCAATATATAATTGAGCTACTGAGTTTTTTCCCAAGTTAACAGTACCTACGCCAGTATCCCATTCTACATCTTGTAAACCAATATTATAACGAGCTCCAATGGTTATGTTATCAAAGTCTATACCAGCATCTACAGAAAACCCGTAGTCGAAAGAAGTAAAGTTATCACGATCAAAGGTTTCTTCTCCATCGGTTGATCCATCATCATCAACTAATTTCGCTGAGGTTGAAATTAATGTGGCGATATAAGGGCCTGCACCAATATGAAAATTATCGGTTAAATGTACATTAAAAAGTACTGGTAACTCAACATAATTTAAAGTACCTCTCACCTCACCAGAGGCAAAGAAATTATCATAAGTGAAAGTGGATCCTTTCTGACTGAAACCTATTTCAGGCTGAATACTAAAATTATCAGAAACATAACCTCGGTAAAATATACCAGCACCAAATCCTACTTTTACATTGTTATCATTTAATTCATCTGTATACCAATTAGATAAATTTAATGAACCTCTTATACCAGCTTTACTTTCACTGTCCTGGGCATACCCCATGCTACCTGCTACTAAAAAAATTGCAAGCGCTAAAAAAATTGATTTTTTCATAATTATTAAAAAATTTGATTCAATGCTGTT
>JBBSPJ010000134.1:0-10366 GCA_038258905.1 Cytophagales bacterium | reverse complement strand
ATTAGTATGTATTAAAGCAGAGGACAATTATGTAAGAATTATTTATTTGGACGATAATGATCAGACTAAGGAATTATTGATGCGTAACACCTTGTCTAACATGGAAAAGCAGGTAAAACAACTCCGTTATTGCCATCGCTCCTATTTAATTGCTCCATGGCACATCAAGCATTTGGAAGGGCATAAACAAAAAGCTAAAGTGATGCTTCACCATTTCGAGACTGAAATCCCGGTTTCCGGCAAGTATTATAATTCTATTAATCGCTTGAGCCAACTATAAATTCACCCCTAGAACAGTATTAATTCGTCGCTCATTCTAAACATTCACCCCTAAAGCATTCAGGCTTGCCACTTTAATTTTTGAGTGAAAACAACATTAACTACCTTTTAAACAGGATTAAAAGCACGTTTTTCACGAAAAATTATCAATTATGAACATTTATATGTACATCACGCCCATAGTGGTTTTACTTTTTCTGTTAGAAATTATAATCACTGTAAGATTTCAAAAGAAGAACTATCCCTTTCAAGATACTATGACTAATTTAGGTACTGGTATTGGCAATCAGTGCATCAACCTGGCAGTTGCCTTTTTTGTATATAAATGGTACGGCTTTTTATATGAGTTAACCCCTTTAAGAATAGAAGCCACTTGGTTTACACTAATTATCTTATTGCTTTTGCAGGATTTCATCTTTTACTGGTTTCATCGTTTAGGCCATTCCATGAATATTTTCTGGGCTGCCCATATGGCGCACCACTCTTCAGAAGAAATGAATTTATCAGTAGGAATCAGAGCTAGCTTTACTCAACGTCTCTTTCAGTTCTTATTTTTTGACTGGATATTGGTAGTAATCGGTTTTTCACCTGAAGTGGTTTATGCGGTAGCAGCTGTACATTTATTATTAGCCTATTGGCACCATACCTCCCTCATTAAGAAAATGGGGTGGTTCGAGAAATTCTTTGTAACGCCTTCACATCACAGAGTACACCATGGAGTTAACCCACAATATATAGATAAAAATTACTCTGAATTCTTAATTATTTGGGACAAAATGTTCGGTTCCTTTGAGCCTGAAGAGGAAGAGGTTTGTTATGGAGTAACTCACCCACCAAAATCATGGCATCCCATCAGTTTGAATTTTCAGTTTTGGAAGCAATTATGGGAAGATGCTAAAAACACTAGCAGCTATTGGGATAAAATTCGCATCTGGTTTATGCCCACAGGCTGGAGGCCCGCTGATTTAATGACAGAGCCTGCCCCTGCGGTGATAGGCTACAATAAATCTAAACAGGTGAAATACCAAAGTGAGCCTATAAAAAACAGTAAAAATTATTTGATTGTACAGCTCATTTTGGGTCTTGTTTATATGGCTTTTACTATTAATATGAGCATTCCATTTAGTTTTTGGGAAAGATTTATGCTTTCATCCGGCTTATTTATGATGATAATTGCCTGGAGTGGCATATTAGAGGCTAAACCCTGGGCCTTAGGTATGGAAATAAGTCGCATACTTTATATGGCTTTTGCTTTAATTTTAGTGCTTCATCGCACAGAAATTGCAATGGTTACAAGCTGGACTACCTTTTTTATATTGATAGTAAGCGGATTAAGTATATCTTTTGCGGCTTTTAAATTCAAAAAAGAGGGGGAATTGAAAAAAGTAGTTTCTAAAATCTAAAAATATCGGCCTCTTATTAATTTAAGAGGCCTTTATTTTCTATCAGTTTATTATCTTAAACCTTCTCTAAAGCCTGGCCTATATCCCACACCAAGTCTTTTGCATCTTCCACACCAATCGATAAACGCACCATTTTTTCAGTGATGGACATTTCTTGTCTTAGATCAAAGTCCACATCTGAGTGTGTCATAGTTGCTGGGTGTTCTGCTAGGGATTCAGTACTACCCAAACTTACAGCCAGTTTTACCAATTTCATGGCATTTAGAAACTTAAAAGCTTCTTTTTCACCACCTTTTACATCAAAAGCCACCATAGCGCCATTGGAACTACACTGCTTTTTAAAGATTTCGTACTGACGACCATCTTCAGGCTTTAAGTTTCCCAGATAGTATACCTTTTCTACTTTAGGATGCTGAGTTAAATATTCAGCCACAACAGCAGCATTTAATGCTTGCTTTTCCATTCTGATTTTCAGCGTTTCCAAACTACGCATCAAAAGCCAGCCTGTATGAGGACCTGCCATGTTCCCCATAAAAGTACGAAAGCCTTTTACTCTCTTGATTAAGTCAGCACTCCCCAAACATGCACCAGCCACTAAATCGGAATGACCACCAATATATTTTGTGGCAGAATAGATCACCATATCAGCACCTAATTTTAAAGGATGCTGCCAAACCGGTCCCATATAAGTATTATCAACACCAATATAAATCGGTTTTTCTTCCGTTTTAAGTTCATTAGCTATTTCTCTGAACATGCCAATATCGACTAATGAATTGGTTGGGTTGGCTGGAGTCTCCAAATAGATAAAAGAAAGCTTATCTTTCATTCCGCTTATCTCTAATTTCTCCAAAACAGCTGCTTTATCTTCAAAAGGTGTTACACCCAAACCTTGAATCCCAAACTTAGGTAATACTTTGGTTATAAAATGATCAGTTCCACCATAAACCGGCATTGAGTAAAGTATTAAATCACCAGGGTTGGTGAATTCCATAAGCATACTGCTAATGGCACCCATTCCGCTTTCAAAAATAGCAGCATCTTCTGCTCCATCCCAAAGGCATAATCTATTTTCAGTTATTTGTAAATTAGGATTGTTCAATCTGCTGTAGATTAAACCTAACTCTTCGTCAGCATTTTTCTCTCTTTTACCATAAGCTACTTCGAAAAAAGCTTTACCGTCTTCTGCTTTTTTAAAAGCAAAAGTCGAGGTTTGAAAAATAGGGCATTTAATAGCGCCTTCTGATAATTCCGGCTTATAGCCAAAAGACATCATTTGGCTTTCAGGAGAAAAAATATGTTCACTCATAATCTCTATAATTTTTTATAAATTTAGAAAATATTACTTATATATTTTTAATTTAAGATAATAATACTAATATTATCCAAAAATATAGAATATTTAACTATTTCACCCTTTTAAATATGTTGGAAACCGAAAATCTTTCTATAATTCGATTAGATGCTACTGATATATCTATCATCAAGCAACTTCAATTAAATACCCGCATCACTAATAAGGAACTGGCAGCACAATTAGATATGACCACCACTCCAATTTATGAACGCGTTAAAAGGTTAGAGAAAATAGGTGTAATACAAAAATATGTGGCTATCATTAATGCGGATAAGGTAGGAAAGGGCCTTACTGCATTGTGTATGGTAAGACTTGAAAAACACACAAAAGATAAGCTGGCTGCTTTTGAAAAACATGTGGCTAATATTCCCGAAATTGTAGAATGCTACCATCTGGCAGGTCAATATGATTATCACCTAAAAATTTTGGTGAAAGACATGAATAGTTTTCAGGATTTCATTGTAAATAAACTCTCTACAAACGATAACTTAGCGAATGTGCAAAGTTCTTTTGTGATGTCTAAAATAACTGATACTACTGCTGTGCCGTTACTTAAATAGGGCTTGCCTAAAAACAGTAAAGTTTTAAAAATTATCCGTTATATATTAATAGGTAATAATTATTCGTGAATAGTTTTCAGCAAGTTCAAGCTTTAATCACATTATACTTCATAACCTTTAAGCATGCCCTAAATAAATAAATGTTATTTTTTAATAATAATTGAAATCATAGCTAAATTGTAGCTCATAATAATTAAAAGCCAAGAATATGAAAAAGATATTAATCATAATGTTTTCTATTACACTACATCTTGGATGTGCGCAACAAGAAACAGTAGAAATAAGAGTAAATGAATTACAGGCAATTGATTTTACTAATGCAAAAGATAGTGTCTTATTAGATGTGAGAACTTTGAGGGAATTTTATGAAGGTAAAATTACTCATAGCGAAAATATTGATGTGACAAAAACCGATTATTTCACCTCGGAGGTCAAGAAATTAGATAAATCGAAGCATTATTTTATCATTTGCAGATCTGGAAGCCGAAGTAAAAAAGCAGTAAGCATAATGGAAGACTTAGGATTTGAAAATTTACACCATGTAACAGGAGGTATTCTAGCCTGGAATAAAGAAAACTATCCGCTTGATAGGTGATTAGATTTATAAGAGAAACCATATCATCTATCCGCACCTACGGCAAAGCCATTCAATTTGTGGGGCAAAATAAAATGTGGGGTAATGTTTTGGTGGCAGCATTCTTCAATCTATTTGCATTTATTTTTGTTGGTGTCATAGCCTGGGTATATACAGGTCAATTAAACGATTGGTTGAATGGACTTATCTCCTACCCTGAAGACTGGGGCTTCTGGAGTGATTTACTCAGGTTCACTTTAGGGTTTTTAATAAGATTTATCGTCTTTTTAGCCTATTTCAATCTGTTCAAATACATTATACTGTTCGTGTTTGCTCCAGTATTGGCTTTTATTTCTGAGAAAACACAGAACATACTACAGCACCAAACACGGCAAATCAGGTTGCAACAAGTTGTGAATGATATCATTCGAGGAATGTTCGTGGCTATCATATTAATAGTTTTGCAACTTATAAGCTGGGGAATTTTGGTCATGCTTTGTTTTACCATTCCTTTCTTGGCCCCAGTCTATGCTCTCTTCCTATTCCTATCAGAAAGTTTCTTCTTTGGAGCCTCAATGATTGATTATAGAAATGAGTACTTCCACTTGACCGTATCTCAGAGCCTGAAGAAAATTTTTAGCCATAAAGGTTTGGCATTTGGCAACGGATTAAGTTTAAATCTGTTTATGTTAATACCGGTTGTTGGTGTATTGATTGGACCTAGCCTGGCAGTGATCTCTGCAGGCATAGCGGCCAATAATACTTTTGAAAAATGAACCAAAATTTTTAAACCTTATTAATATGGCAATTGAAAGCAGAAATCCGCTTAATAATAAAGTAGCAAAAGAATTTAAAGAAGAATCAGATCAATCGATTAAAGACAAAATAACAAAAGCCCAAAGCTCATATGAAGATTGGAAAAACGTTTCCTTCTCAGAAAAAAAGCAACTTATGCTAAAAGCGGCAGAGGTTTTAAAAGAAAATAAAACCAAATATGCAGCTCTTATGACCTTAGAAATGGGAAAACCCTCGAGAGAAGCCATTGCTGAAATTGAAAAATGTGCCTTAGCTTGTGAGTATTATGCAGAAAAAGCAGAAAATTTCCTTGCTAACAAACCTTTAGAAGTGCCCAAGGGAAAGGCTTATATAGCTCATGATCCTTTAGGGATAGTGCTGGCAATTATGCCTTGGAATTTTCCGTTTTGGCAAGTATTTAGATTTGCGGCACCCAATTTAATGGCAGGAAATGTTGGCTTACTGAAGCATGCCTCCAATGTGCCGCAGTGTGCCTTGGCAATTGAAGAAGTCTTTGAAGAAGCAGGATTTCCAAAAGGCACATTTCAAACCTTACTCATATCATCTTCCAAAGTAAATGATATTTTAGATGATGATCGTGTAAAGGCCGCTACTCTTACGGGAAGTGAAGGTGCAGGTATTAAAGTAGCAGAAAGAGCAGGTAGCAACTTGAAAAAAGTAGTTTTAGAATTAGGAGGTAGCGATCCATTTATTGTTTTAAAAGATGCTGATATTAAACAGGCTGCTAAGACTGGTGCTAAGGCTAGAATGATCAACAATGGGCAAAGCTGTATTGCCGCTAAGCGTTTTATCTTAGAGGAAAGCATAGCTGAAGAGTTTCTTGAAATTTTTAAAAATGAAATGGATGCATTAGTAATTGGCGATCCGGCTGATGAAACTAACGACTATGGTCCTATGGCCAGAGAAGACTTAGTGGACGAGCTAAATGAACAAGTCCAAAAATCAATTGAGAAAGGTGCCAAATTAGTTACAGGAGGGAAAAGACTATACGATGAGGGCGCTTTTTATGCACCTACCATATTAAGTAATGTAAAACCCGGGATGCCTGCTTATGAGGAAGAGTTATTTGGCCCGGTGGCTGTAATCCTTATTGCAAAAGATGAGGCTGATGCTATCAAGTTAGCCAATGATTCGCGATTTGGTTTAGGTGGCTCTTTATGGTCGAAAGATGTAAAAAAAGCGGAAAAGGTAGCAAGGAAAATTGAAACCGGTTCAGTTTACATTAATCAATTGATGGCTTCTCACCCAGCTGTGCCATTCGGAGGCATAAAAATGAGTGGATATGGTCGTGAGTTATCTCATTTAGGAATCACTGAATTTGTAAATCAAAAAACCATTTGGATTGCGGAATAAAAATCTATAGCACGAGCTACAAGCTCGCGCCAGCTTGTGCTTTGCAATGTTGTTTCGTGAGACACGAACCACGGCAACTGGATTGGTAAAGTGAGACTTGAACCATGACAAAAAGCCATTAACATAAAATATGCCTGTTATTGATTTTTATCAATAAAAAAAGCTCAGACGTTGATCTGAGCTTTTTAACACATAGTGAATAGTTGGTAATTACTTCAAGAATAATAATTCTCTATATTTTGGAAGTGGCCAAAGTTCATCGTCCACATACAATTCTAGTTTATCCACTGCATATCTGATCTTATTGAAATAAGCTTCTTTTACCTCATCACAATATTTAATAGCTCTCTTCTCGTGATCAACTATATCATTAAGCTCCTTACGCTTTTCAGTCATCTCATGAACTAAAATTCTTAGGTCTTTAGTATAACCGCTTATGAGCTCAATATGCTTAACAATATCTTTATTATCCAGCTTTAAATCAGCTAAATTCCTTGCGTTTTGCGCTAAGGTATTCTGATAAGTTACTGCAGTAGGAATAATCTGGTTTAAAGCAATATCTGCCATTAATCGAGATTCAATTTGGATTTTCATCATGTAATTTTCCAAATAAATTTCGTTTCTGGCATCAAGCTCCTGAGGAGTCATTACTCCATGTTTCTTAAATAAATCCTTAGATTTCTTAGTAAGGAATGCTTCTAGTGCTCTTGGCGTATTTTTCACATTAGGCAAGCCTCTTTTTTTAGCTTCTTTTTCCCATTCTTGTGAATATCCATCACCTTCAAATCTAACTTTTTTAGAATCCTTGATGTAATCTCTCAAGATATTCACAATAGCTATTTTCTTATCCTTACCAGACTCCATTTGCTTTTTAACCTCTTTATGGAATTCAGTCAATTGCTCTGCAACAATTAAGTTAAGCACTGCCATAGGCTGAGCCACATTTTGATCGGACCCTACTGCACGAAACTCAAATTTATTACCGGTAAATGCAAAAGGAGAAGTTCTGTTTCTATCTGTATTATCTAATATGATCTGAGGTATTTTGTCAATCCCCAGTTTCATATACATATTATCACCTTTATCAATTTTGATGTTCCCTTTTTCCTCTAACTCATCCAATACCGCAGTTAATTCAGATCCAATAAATACAGACATGATAGCCGGTGGTGCTTCATTGGCACCTAAACGGTGATCGTTACCAGCAGAAGCAATTGATGCACGTAACAAATCTCCATTATCGTAAACGGCCTTAATAGTATTTACTAAAAACACTAAGAATAATAAATTCTCTCTAGCACTGTTGCTTGGCTGGAATAAATTAACACCGGTATTTGTAATTAGTGACCAGTTATTATGTTTTCCACTTCCATTTAAGCCAGCAAATGGTTTTTCATGGAATAAAACCTGAAGGTTATGTCTCTCAGCTACACGCTTCATTACATCCATCATTAAGCTATTATGGTCAGTAGCCACATTGATATCTTCAAATAAAGGAGCTACTTCGAACTGACTTGGAGCCACCTCATTGTGCCTTGTACTTACAGGAATACCTAATTTTAAGGATTCAATTTCAAAATCCTTCATATAATTATAAACTCTACTTGGAATAGCGCCAAAATAATGGTCATCTAATTGCTGTCCCCTGGCAGGATTATGACCAAATAAGGTTCTCCCCGACATAACCAAATCAGGTCTGGCAGAATATAGCGCCTTATCTATTACAAAATATTCTTGCTCACAGCCTAATGAGGCATTTACTCTATTTACATTTCTATCGAATAATTGAGCCACTTTTGTTGCAGCCTTATCAATTGCTTCCACAGCCTTTAATAAAGGTGCTTTGTGATCCAATGCCTCACCCGTATAGGCAACAAAGATTGTTGGTATACATAAAGTTCTGCCCCAAACAAATATAGGAGATGATGGATCCCATGCAGTGTAACCTCTTGCCTCAAATGTTGTTCTTAAACCACCATTCGGGAAAGAAGACGCATCAGGTTCTTGTTGAACTAACATTGAGCCTTCAAATACTTCAATACCCTTTTTTGCATTGAAAAAAGAGTCATGTTTTTCAGCTGTTGCACCTGTTAAAGGCTGAAACCAGTGAGTATAATGGGTAACTCCTTTGGTAATTGCCCATGACTTTACAGCTGATGCTATTTGATCAGCGATGTCCATGTCAATTCTCTTGCCTTTATCAATAGCATGATTTACTTTTTTAAATACATCAGGGGCTAAAGTAGCCTTCATCTGATCCATAGAGAAAACATCCGTTTGAAAATAGTCTGATATTTTGTTGGAAGGTGCCTCAATACGTTCAGTAGTTCTACCATGAACAATATCAAGTGCTTTAAAACGATTGTGAGCCATTATTATATTTTTAGGTTTAAATTTCAACCAAATTTATGAAAAAATATGAATTTCATAGCTTTTTGAGATTATTTTTTAATCGAAATGCGAAATTCTTAAGCTTTATACGGTTCTAAAGAGTGAAATCATGCGAAATTCTGTAATCTGCCTCTTTTAGCACCTAAAGAGAAGAACCATTAAACAGCTTATCATTTTATGAGTTAGATAATTAAGAACTATTAGGATTCTTTTCCATAATAGAATAAAGCGTTAACTTTGCGATCCTTTTAGGATAAAAGTAGATCAAATGAATAAAAAAGTAGCATTTTACACCTTAGGCTGTAAGTTAAATTTTTCCGAAACCTCTTCCATTTCAAGAATGTTTGAAGACAGAGGCTATGAAAAGGTTGATTTCCAGAATACACCTGATATTTTCATCATTAATACTTGCTCTGTTACCGAAAATGCAGATAAAAAGTGTAAAAAGGTGGTAAAAGAGGCTAAAAAAATTAATCCTGATGCTTTTGTAACTATAATAGGATGCTATGCCCAACTAAAACCAAAAGAAATTTCTGAAATTAAAGGTGTTGATGCTGTGCTTGGTGCCGCAGAAAAATTTCAATTAATTGATAAACTGGACGGCTTTACCAAGAAAAGTGAGACACAAGTATTGGCCTCTGATATAAAAGAAGCTAAATTATTCAACAATGCATTTTCTATAAACGACCGTACAAGAACTTTCTTAAAGGTGCAGGATGGCTGTAATTACCATTGTGCGTTCTGTACTATCCCCTTAGCCAGAGGCAAAAGCCGAAGCGATACCATTGAGAATATTATTAAAAGTGCTGAGCAAATAGCTGCTGAGGGAGTAAAAGAAATTGTAATTACCGGTGTGAATACGGGTGATTTCGGTATCCAGGAGGGTAAAAGAAAAGAGCGATTTATTGATTTGGTGAAGGCATTGGATCAGGTAGAAGGAATAGAACGCTTTAGAATTTCCAGCATTGAACCAAATTTGCTCACCAATGAAATCATTGAGTTTGTAGCGCAATCTGAAAGGTTTGTCCCTCATTTTCATATTCCTTTGCAAAGTGGTAGTAATAAGATTTTACGAAGCATGCGTAGAAGGTATTTAAGGGAATTATATGAAGACAGAGTAGCAAAAATTAAAGCCTTAATGCCGCATTGCTGCATTGGAGTAGATGTGATAGTGGGCTTCCCTGGAGAAACTGAAGAAGATTTTCTCGAAACTTATCATTTCCTGAAGGACTTACCTATCTCCTATTTACATGTATTTACCTATTCGGAACGCACCAATACTACTGCGGATTTGATGGAGGAAGTAGTACCCTTAAAAATACGTAATAAGAGATCGAAAATGCTTAGAAGCTTGTCTGAGAAAATGAAACGTGCCTTTTATGAGCAGAATATAGGTAGAAAAGATATTGTTTTATTTGAAAATGATGTGAAAGAAGGCATAATAGAAGGTTTTACAGATAATTATGTAAGAGTAGCCGCAAAATATGACCCTATCTTGGTAAATGAAACAAGGAAGGTTAAATTAACTGAAATTAATGAAAATGGATTGATGGAGATTACTGAAGTGGAGCATGAAGTTTTAACTCACAATTTATAGGCGCTCTGAATTCTAAAATAATAATCGATCTCAGTT
>JBBSPJ010000133.1:0-10389 GCA_038258905.1 Cytophagales bacterium | reverse complement strand
GCAGTAAAATCATCGGCTTTAAAATTCAAGGCGTCATCTAACAAAATATAAGCACTTACAGTGGCATCAATCTTACCTTTTAAATGTCTGTCGGCAAGAAAATCCTGATTAAAATTATTAAAAGAATAAAATATGCTATCAATGTTCATCTGTTTAAAAGTAGCTGAGGTCCGAATTTTAACAGCGTTCGGAGATTGTGTATTAATTAATCCGTGCAATAGCATCTCTCCTCCACTGCTTTTCAGGTTTAGGTTGCTGGCGGTCAGTTCCTGATTTTTCACACTAATGCTCCCACTAATATCTCTGGCTGTAAAGCGCTTAAAGGCAAGTTTTTTAAAATCACTTTTAAGATCAAATTTTATATAAGGACTAATGGAAAACTTGAAAGACTTTTCTTGTTTTTCCAAACTATTTTCCGTGTTAGAAAGTCCTGATAATAGCTCATTTAGGTTTACATTATTACTTTCTGTATTGGCCTCTACCAATAACGATTGTTTTTCCTGAAGCAGATACGGGAAAATGTTCACAAAAAAGCCATTCATGCTAATATCGGACTCACCTACCTTACCACTTAAGGAATTGATGGCTATATCATTTTTGTTAAATAATAGTCGGCCTGAGATATTTTGAAGAGGCAGTGGGTAGTCTGTATATACGCCTCCCATGTTTTTTAAGATTAACTCTCCTGAGTTATTGATTTTATGTGCAGTACTGGCTTTCTTAAAATCATTGATATAACCAGATAATTTTACATTAAACTCAAACTCACCAGATAGGGAATGCATCTTATCTTTGTTGGGCATAAAAGTAAAAAAATCTTGTGTGCTCAATGTGCCTGCTGCCGATAAATTGATATGATAATTATTAAAGTTAGTGAGGGTTATATCAGCCTTAAAAGGTTTATCCTGAATATTGCCGGATATATTTTGTAGTTGCAAATTACAAGTCTGGAAAGAATTGAGCCTTCCATTATCAAAATGACCTTTGAGTGTCATCTCATCTATTTTAGTTTTATATTCAGGATGGAAAAGAGAACCAGCATTCACGTTAAAGTCGAAATTAACTGCAGGGTTTTCCTTCTGTGTAAGCTTGCCTATGATGGTTCCCGCAAAGTCTGCATCCCCTGAGCTTTGATAAGCTAATACTTCCTTACTGTATTGCTCTGGAAGTAAAGAAATTAAGGTTTTGAAATCCGTATCAACTCCCTTTATTTTTAAATTCATATAGCTATCCTCAAGTTGGTAAAGCCCGGAAATTTCAAAATTATTATTAGCTACAAGAACTTTAGACGGTTTTATATCCACTTTCTCTTTTACTTCATCGTAATCTAAAGTAGCATCAACCTTTAGTTTTTTATTCTCAAAATAGCTGAATTCACCTATTTTAATTGCGTTAGACGTGAGCAAGCCATCTGCCTTTATCTTGTAAACATCTCCAGATTTCCTTAATTGGGCTCTTACCTTTTCACCAAATAATAAATAGGATTGATTGATGGATTGATCCACATAATTGATGGTAACATTTTCAATGCTAATGTCTTTAATATTAAAGTTGAAATTTGCACTTTCTTCTGAAGCATCAGTTCTTTTTTTGAATATTAAATAATTATGCTCTCCTTCTTTATTGGTTCTAATTGTTACTTCACCCGATTTAAGAATGATTTTATCAAATTCGAAATTTTGTTTGATTAAAGAAATAATGTCAAAAGACAAGGAAATTTGTTCCAATTGAGCCAGTGGTAATGTGCTTCCTTTGATGGCTTCCTGAATGCGTACCTTTTGAAAGCGCAAGGAGATATTTGGAAAATCCGTCCACCAGTTTAAATCGATTTTACTTACTTCAATAGGTGTTTCCAGGTTTTTATTAATGGTAATAATAATTTGCTGCACTAATTTATCCTGATTATAATACAGATAGGCAGATACTGAAGCGAAGACAGTAATAAAAATAATGAAGAAGTAAAGTAAAAATTTCTTAAAGCGCTTCAATGTGAGATATTATTTAAAGGAGGAAACGTAAACTAAGTGAAAGAGGTATTTTTAAAGACTTATTTTTTGAATTAAATATTTGCACAAAATTACTAATTATGTGGAGAGTAAAAAAGGAAAAATTATAAGTAGAGTGAAGCATTTTATTAATAATGGTTTCATTAAGAGTATAAATTTTAAATTCGATCTATTGTTCCTTCAGGAAACACATTCAAATTTATATAGAAGTAGGTTGAAGTTTAATTAGGATCTTTAATTTGAAAATAATTATTTTATAATATTCTGAATATCAATAGGTAATAAATTTTAATTTTAAAGTGTTGAAATATTTCATAATACTGATTTGTAAGTATGAAAAAGTGTATTACATTTGCATTCCCATACAGCTAAAGAGTAGCAGGGTTTAGAAAAAGGGGATATAGCTCAGTTGGTTTAGAGCACCTGCCTTACAAGCAGGGGGTCGTAGGTTCGAATCCTACTATCCCCACCAAATTAAAGCCTTTCGATTGATTTCGGGAGGCTTTTTTATTTTATGCTTGATTGTTATTTCTACATATTATACTCCAAAGCCAAGGATAGATTTTATATTGGTAGCACCTGCGATACGTTATCAGAAAGGTTAAGAAAGCATAATTCCAATCATAAGGGTTTTACGGACAGAAGTGCAGATTGGATGTTGGTTCACCATGAAGAATTCTTTAATAAGATTGAGGCAATGAACAGAGAAATGCAAGTAAAAAAATAGAAAAGTAGGAAAATGATAATTACCCTGAATTGGTACAGGATCTAGCTCAGTTGGGTTTGGGCATCCCGATCCATAAGTCGGGAGGGTCTTAGAGCCTGGACCGATTATTTATCGGTATCCGAACCCTACTATTCTCGCCTATAATCAAAATCTTGATTGATTTCTAGTGGCTTTGTTTTGTAGTTATACTAAATTTCTTATTTTTGTTTTATTCATGTAAATAAAAACGAAACATTAATAAATTTGAAAATGCATCCTTATTTCCAGATAGAAAATTTTTCTTTGCCAGAGAGATTGCTCTTAGTGGCACTTTAGAAAAAGTTGTCTAATACAATGATGATTATACAGTTAGTTGTCAGTCTAGAGGAAGATATTAATAAAAAGATTGTTAAAGAAAGAAAATATTACGGACATAAATTTACTGAAGATAAAAGAAACGTTATTCAGGTGAAGAAAAATGAAATTTTTCACATCATTGAAAAATTTAATTAGAAACTATGGCGAAATTTATTGAATTTGAATTAAAAAATATGGACCGACAAAAATTAATTTCTATTAGTGTAGATCATATCGTCTCAGTTAGAGAAGATGAAGATGAGACTTCTTACATCTCAGTTACTGGCGGGAATTATTATAGAGTTAGTACTGCTTATGAAAAGCTTATCGACTTACTGGCTAAGCATAAGTGATGAAGCATATCCAATAGAAGTATATAACACAATTAGCTATATATCGTTAGTTGTGGTAATAGTTATTTATTACTATCTTTGCAGGCACTAAATTTAAGTAGTAAATAACCACTTAAATCAGATACTATGAAAAAGAGAAAATTATTCTCCAAGGAATTTATTGAAGGGGTGAAATCAGCCACTGATATATCTGGAAGCAAATTAACAATCAATAGAAGAAGAAGTAACATTGAAGCGAGTTGGTATAATGTGGGGGTTTTCTTTAATAGGGGTTTTAATTCAGCAACAAAAAAGGATGACGATAGATTTGATAAATATCTTGAAACTATGTAAATAATGGGTTCATCAAGATATAATAAATCTAATAAGAAAAGTACAATTGAAAGTTTAATTCAGAAAAAGGCTCACATTTCCCGTACTGATGCAAAAGAAATTGCTACTGAAATACACCAAATTCAGTCAATAAGATCTAGTCCATATCCATCTGCGGATGAATATGAGCATTATCATTCTATAGATCCCACTCTAACGGATCAAATGAAGCTAATGGTTAAAGATGAACAAACTCATCAGCACAAACTTGATCTTGAACATTTAAAAAAATCCTTTGAATTAAAAAAGAGAGGCCAATGGTTTGGTTTCTGCATTTTCACTTTAATTGTTGGATCGGGTGTAGCAGTTGCTTTTTATATTGAAGCGTGGCCAGGTGCTTTAATTTCATCTATAGGAGTAGTAGGAATTATTACTCAATACCTTAAAGGTTGAAAAACCTCAACATGGTGAAAAACTATAGGTTATTGATTGTTATTATAGGAATTTACGCCTTACAAGCAGGGGCTCCTAGGTTCTACCGAAAGCTTTCGGCACTACTATCCCCACCAAAACAAAGCCTTTCGAATAATTTCGGAAGGCTTTTTTATTTTAAACAAATTGTCTACTGTCTTAAACGGTTTTTCAGGATATTTAACCCTTTTTCAACCCCTCCAACTCTATTTTAAGTTCCTCATTTTCTTTTTGAGTTTTTTCCAGCGCTTTTTGGTAGTCCGCCTGTGTACGGTTCATTTCTTCTTGTGTGGCCGATAATTCCTCCATATTCTGCCTCATTTCTTCTTCCTGCGCCCTCATTTCCTCTGCTTGTTGCTGAGATTCTTCGTATAAAATTTTGGTTTTATCATTTACTTGAGCGGTATTCAGTGCCACCGCAATACTTTCGCTAGCCTCTTTTAAGAAGTCGATTTCATATTCCTCTAGTTTCGTAAAGCTGGCTAATTCTAAAACACCTTCCATTTCTCTATCTCGCATAATTGGAGTGATTACAATAGTTCTTGGATTGGCATCGCCTAAGCCTGATTTTATCGTGATGTAATTTTCCGGTATTTCAGTTAAATAGATGATATCTTTTTCTAAGTAGCATTGTCCTACTAAACCTTCACCCGGCATTATTTTTTTAGAAACATGTTTCTTTCTGCCATAGGCGTAACTGGCTTTTAACTCAAGAAATACATCATCACGATCATCATCATTCACCATAAAAATTCCACCTTGGTTTAAATTCATGTATTTAATAATAAATGTCAAGGTCTCATACATCAATTTATCTAAACTGCTATTATTATCCCTTATAATATCAGAAAGCTTAGATAACCCAAGATTTAAAAATTTCTCTCGTTTTTCCCTCATACTACTAATTTTGAGGTTTTTCTGCATATCAATCAAGGCCAGGCCTAATGGATCATCTTGATCTAGCTGATAATCAAATTCGTAATTGTTGTTGGCTATCTCTTGTGCAAAAGCAATATTCTTTTCAGTATTTTCTGTCTTACGTTCATTTTCAACAATTTTTTCATAAAGGCTTTTTGAATTTTTATTAGCATTAATGGCATGATTTCCTGCGATTACCGCAGCTACTACTACCAATCCGGCATGAAATAGAAAGGTTTCAAAATCCATATAATCCATTTGAGTAAAATAGATGCTTTGGTAGGAGGCAATATTTTCTGTATACCCAATGTATTGTATGTATGCAAAGATGGAATGATGTACTACTATAAATAATATGGCAGGAATGAAAATTTTAATGTTTTGAAACCCCATTAAAATGATAATAGCTATGAAAGCTGTAAAATGCATTTCAAATAAGCCATGCATTTGGTAGATAAATTGGGCCATAAAAATACCAGCCACTAAACTGCCTATATATTGATAAGCTTTTGATTTTGGAATAAGAAATTTTACGCCAAAATATAACAATATATTCAATCCACCTACTCCGAAAGCTACCAACCAGGTATCGTAGAAAAAAGCTAAAAATATACCAAACATGAAATAAAAAAGAATGAGTCCTTCAAGTGCTCTATCTGCTTTTTTATTAATTACATTAAAAAAAGTGGTGCTTTTAACTTCGGTACTTATACTTATTAAATTTAAAATAAATTAAAAAATCTTTGTTTTTCATTTCCATTGGAGGGGAGTTCACATCCGTAAGGGATTGTGGCCAATAAGGGGAATTCTGGTGCTGGTTCGTTATTTAATAATGCATTTAGTGCCATTTCAGCAAACTTGGTGTTTTTAGAAGTGCAAAATCTGGCTTTGTTATAATTTCCTTTATAAAATATTTTTGAGTCTTTGACAAGAACTGCCTGTGGGGTACTATAAATGCCCAGGTTATCAGCATATTTCCCCTCGGTATCATATATTGTGGGAATGCCTAAGCCATATTTCGTTTCAAAATCTTTGGTGACAGAAGAATTGAGAGGGCCTGAGGATTGTAAAATGGCTAAGAAATTAATTTGGTCCTTATACTTAGCTACCATCAATTCAAATTCTTTGATGTTAAATCTTGAACAGGGACAGTCGTAATTGTAAAAGTGAATATAAAGTGGTTTGGTATTATAATTCTCAAATAAAGCAATATCTATGGAATCTCCCATATCTACCTGAACAAGGTTTTCCGGTTTAGGGGTTGGTTTAATAAATTGCAATTCCTGTTTCCAGAATATAAAACCGATACAGGCTATACAAAGCACGAAAAGTAGTAAAGCTAAAATTTTCCTCATATTAAGTTAAAAAACTACGTAATGCTACAGTTTATTAGATTTAGAGTAATATGAGGTTGAAATATAATTTTCTTAAATATAGTTTAACTCTTTGATCCTCTAATATAAGTAAGCTTTTGAATTAAAACTATTATGCGCTATCTAATACCTGAAACCAAAAAATGTTTAAACTAATTTACAAATTATCACTTTCATTTTTAATTTTTATCTTACAATCCTAAAGTTAATTCTTAAATAAAGACAATATATTTAAATAAGTGATTAGAACTGTCAAATGTAAGTTTTAACAGGAAGTGAATACTTAATGCGCTATTGACTTTTGAGTGGGCTATGCGATGACTAGGTTTTCATGAAATGCGACCGTTAACGAAGAAGGAATGATTTAAGAGGCTATATTTCAGTAAAAAAATGTTAGAAAATGAAATTTAAAAGCGGGAATTAATTACCTCCCCGTTTTATTTTTTGATACAATCTTATTATTAGTTAAATGAAAAGTTGCTACACTCAATATTACAAGCAAGCCTTTGCTTCCTTCCGTTATTAGCGTGTTATTTGATTGCAAAATGAACAATAAGCAAATTAAGATACCAAAAGCAGACAGCATTATGCAAGCGAGTTGAATTTTATAAGAGTTCATTTTAAGTGAATTTTAGTATCTTTTTTTAATATTTATTTTATGAAAAAGTTGCATTGCTGAAAACCTCAAAATTTTTTCGGACTCTCACTCAACGCTGTGTCACTTAGGAATAATTTAGTTAGGGAAAATAGCAATACCTTTTATCAGATTTTCTAGTTTAGTTAATGTTTTATTGCAGTCCCTTATTTATTTTTCGCCTTTATTCCTTTATCTTTCCGCTTCCGTGCTACTTTTTCAGTGACAAAATTGCTCAAAGACTATCATAAATGAAAATTAATATTTTTAATGAAATACATAAATAAAATTTATGTGTAATATCTAATTAGAACTAATGGGGGTGATTTTAGCTGTTGGAATTGCATTCTGAAAACATGAGATTTTTCGATCAAGGAGGAGAAGGATTTAAAAACTAGCAATTACTATAATTTTTTATCTTAAATGGTATCTATTGAAGAAAATTGGTGGTTCGGCCCGGATAATACATGCTAGTCAGGTAAAAAGTTTAATGAAAGCCTTTTGACTATTTACTTCCAGCCATCATCACCCAAAAGGGGAACAAAACTGAAATTATCATATACTTCTTTTTCTATTTTTCGGTCTGTGGTTTTTCTTAGCCTAAGCATTTTCTGTACTTTATTATCACCTACAGGGATCACCAATAAGCCATTTTCGTTCAATTGTTCCAATAAGGCATTAGGTACTGTAGGCGCTCCGGCAGTAACAATAATTTTATCGTAGGGGGCATGGTTTTTTAATCCTTTAGACCCATCGCCAAAGAAAAAATAGGGCTTATAGCCCATTTCCGGTAAGAATGCCTTTGTGCGCTCATAAAGTGCTTTTTGGTATTCTATTGTAAAAACCTTTGCGCCTAATTCCATTAAAACCATGGCTTGGTATCCTGAACCGGTGCCAATTTCAAGGACCTTTTCGCCCGGCTTAATTTCTAATAGTTGCGATTGAAAAGCTACTGTATAGGGTTGAGAGATGGTTTGTCCGTGCCCAATAGGGAAAGCTTTGTCTTGGTAAGCATGCTCTAAAAATGCCTGATCAAAGAAAACATGACGGGGTATTTTTCCGATTGCATCTAAAACCCTCTCATCATAAATGCCCTTTTCTCTTAATTTTCGGACTAAGCCCCTACGCATGCCTTGTTGCTTATAATTATCTTCAATCATAAATCAAATTTAAAAAAATTGCGGAGTGAAATACCATTCAAGGCTTAAATTCTTTAGAGAAGTCAAAGCTAATTATCTTAATTTAAATGTTAAAGTGCATGTATATTTCCTAATTTTACGTTAATATTTAAATACTTTATGATAGGCCGTTTTTTTATATTTTTTTCTTTATTTATTGCATTTGCATTTTCCGGAAGGAGCCAGTCTGCCTTGAGGGCCAAAAGGCATTTAGAAAAGGATAATTTAGAGCGTGTAATCAAAATTATTGAGCAGTCTGTTCGTAAATCTCCCTCAGATCCGGCTAATTATTTCATGTTGGCTCAATATTATATTCATCCTGATTTTGGTTTTGAAGCTGTAGATTCAGCTAATCAATACATAAACTTGGCAGAGGTAGGTTGGGAAACGCTTGATGAGAAAGATCAAAAGAAGTATTCCAGAAGAGGAATGGACAGCCTTTCCATAGTTTCATTATCATTAAAAATAGATAGTCTGGCCTTTGAAAATGCCAAAATTCTTAATACTGAGCAATCTTATAATCATTTCATAGATAATTATAGTGGTGCTATTCAAAAGCTAGAGGCTATGGAACAAAGGAATGTTGTAGCTTATCAGGATGCAGTAGCTAAAAATTCACCAGAGGCTATGGAACAGTTCTTCCGAAATTACCCGGAAGCTAAACAAGCTAAAAATGCAAAAAATATTTATGAAACTTTATATTATGAGAGGTTTACTGAATCTGGTTCATTGGCATCTTACGAAAAATACTTGTCGGAACAGCCTGAATCAATTCTTAAAGAAGAGGCTGCTTTACAAATTCTGAAAATCATAAGTACTGGTGCAGATAGTTCTTTTCTTCAAAGTTTCATTCAGACTTACCCGAATACTCATGCTGGTCGTACAGCCAGTTATTTATTAAGTTATTGGGAAAATGGAGATTTGCTCAATCCATTATTGGTGCATTTTAAATCAGGTAAGTATTATTTCTTCGATATTGTAAAACAACAACTCCTAAATTTTAATTTATCAGTATTAGAAATGGACTCTTGCTCCTGGGTTACATCTGCCATTATTGCCAGTAATAGTAAAGATAAGTGGTTCGATAGATCAGGAAATTTATGGTTAAATGAGCAAGTTAGTGCTGTTGAATACTTGCAATCAGGTTTTTTTAAGGTCTCGTACCCTACAAAATCGAAAGCAACATTAATTCATATCAGTAAGGATTCTGTCTTCACTCAAAAAGCAGAGGATTTTAGAAAAATCGATTCTTATTTTCTTTCTAAAAAAGTAGGTAAAAAGTGGCAGATGATATCCCTTTTAGGAGAAGAAATTTTATCTCAACCTGTAGATTCCATCTGGTCCGAAAATAAAATTTATTTTTTTAAAAATAACGATCGAATAGCTTTGGCTAACAGGTCAGGTCTTACAAAAAATGGTATAAATGATTTTAAAACACTTAGTTTACTTTATACTGATTATCATTTATATGAAAATGGGAGCGTTTGGTTAGCATCTAATGAGTATCAATCCGTTTTAGGTGCCGACTTAAAACCAATGATTCCTCTTAAAAAGGTTAAAATCTCTAAAATTCCGCTGGGTTGGATTGTTCAGAATGAGGCAGAATTAACAATTTTAACCAATGATTTTAAAAGTCAGATGAGTTTAGAAGCCAAGGAGTTCAAATCAAATACACAACAAATAGCACTAAAAAACAATAATAAATGGGCACTAATTAGCCCTCAGACAAGCTTTCCTGAGTTTGAATATGATTCTGTTAGGTTATTTAGTTCGTGGCTCAGTTATGTGGAAGTAGGCGAGAAGAGAGAGTTGATTTTTAATAGTGGAGTTCGGGTTATTTTAGAGAAAGGGGAGTCTTTCAAAATATTGAAAACTTACAATGAGGCAGTTATCAATTCCGGAAATCAAGTAAGATTTGTAGAAATCGCGAATAAAAAAGGTTATCTGCAAATATATAATGGATTAGGTAAGAAAGTTGAGGAGGGAGAAGGCATTAAAGTGGATGCCTTAACGGCTGATATTCTCCAGGTATCATTAAAGGATAAAAAAATTCTGATAGATAGTGCAGGTAACAAATTATT
>JBBSPJ010000132.1:0-10530 GCA_038258905.1 Cytophagales bacterium | reverse complement strand
CCAATGTATTGGAAGCAGATAGTTTAAAAGCTGCCCACGATATAATAAAATCTAAATTAGGGCCTTGCGATATTTTGGTAAACGGTGCCGGGGGAAACCACCCGAAAGGCACTACATCCAAAGAATTCTTTAGCAAAGATCTAATAGATGCAAAAGAGTTGATTAGCTTTTTCGATTTAGATCCAGCCGGTATCTCCTTTGTATTTAACTTAAATTTTCTAGGTACTTTGCTGCCAACTCAAGAGTTTGCCAAGGATATGATTGATAATAAAGGGGTAATTATTAATATATCCTCCATGAATGCTTTTACCCCACTCACCAAAATACCTGCCTATAGTGGCGCCAAAGCAGCAGTGAGTAATTTTACACAATGGCTGGCAGTACATTTTTCTAAAGTAGGCATTAGAGTAAATGCAATGGCTCCAGGCTTTTTCCTTACAGAGCAAAATAGGTCTTTATTAACAAATGAAGATGGTACCTTAAAGGAAAGAGGTCAAACCATTATTCAACATACACCACTCAACAGATTTGGAGAGCCTAAAGATTTATTAAGTACTTTACATTGGTTATGCTCACCGGAAAGCTCTTTCATTACCGGAGTTGTGGTGCCGATTGATGGTGGCTTTAGTGCTTTTAGCGGAGTTTAACAATAAAAATAGCAAGTCTACTTGGTGGGCTTTAAAAGATATATAAATGATTCATTTAGAAGAAACCTGGAGATGGTACGGACCCGGCAAGGATTCAGTAACATTGGACGATATTAAACAAGCCGGAGCCACAGGAATAGTTTCCGCTTTACATCATATCCCCAATGGAGAGGTATGGCCTAAAGAAGAAATTCTGAAAAGAAAAGATATTATTGAAGCTGCAAATCTTACTTGGTCTGTAGTGGAGAGTATTCCGGTACATGAAAGTATAAAAACTAGGTCAGGAAAATTCCAGGAATACATCAAGAATTATAAGCAATCCATTAAAAATTTAGCTGAATGTGGCGTAAAAACTATTTGCTATAATTATATGCCTATTCTTGACTGGACCAGAACAGATTTGGCCTATGTATTACCTGATGGCTCTAAAGCATTACGCTTTGATGCCACAGCTTTTGCCGCTTTTGATCTTTATTTATTGAAAAGGCCTGAGGCTGAAGACGATTATTCGGAGAATGAAAAAAACAAGGCGCAAGAGTACCTAAAATCATTAAAGGAAGCAGATAAAGAACAACTGATTAATAATATAATAGCAGGCTTACCGGGTGCTGAAGAAGGTTATTCTCTGGATATGTTTCAAAAAGCTTTAGATAGCTACAAAGATATTGACGATAATAAATTGAGGGAAAATTTATATACTTTCCTCAAAGAAATTGTGCCTGTTGCGAAAGAAACCGGTGTACGCTTAGCTATCCATCCGGATGACCCTCCCTACCCTATTTTAGGCTTACCAAGGGTGGTGAGCACCGCAGCAGATGTGAGGCAATTACTAGCAGCAGACGCTTGTGAAAATAACGGCATTTGTTTTTGTACAGGCTCCTATGGGGTTAGAAGAGACAATGATTTGCCTAAAATGGTGAAAGAATTTGCTTCAAACATCAATTTTATCCATCTAAGAAGTACTACAAGAGATGCAGAGGGTAACTTTTACGAAGCTGATCACTTAACAGGTGATGTTGATATGTATCATGTGATGAAGGAGCTGGTAGATGCACAAATCAATAGAAAGAATTTTAAAATGCCGGTTAGACCGGATCATGGTCATCAAATGTTGGATGACTTACAAAAGAAAACGAATCCGGGATACTCTGCTATTGGCCGCTTAAGAGGCTTGGCAGAATTACGTGGACTAGAATTAGGGATTTCAAAATCATTGAATTTATCATAAATGTCCATCTCCAGGTTGAGACATGTTGTGATTATTTAAATAAACAAAATAGAATGAAACCATTTTTAGGAGATAATTTTTTATTAGAGAATGAAGTAGCAGAGGCTCTGTACCACGATTATGCTGCCAAAATGCCCATTATAGATTACCATTGCCACCTATCCCCTAAGGACATAGCAGAAAACCGCAATTTCAATAATATTACAGATGCCTGGCTGGAAGGTGACCATTATAAATGGCGTGCCATGCGTACCATGGGAATAAATGAGAGCTATATCACTGGCGAAAAAGATGCGGAGGCTAAATTTAAAAAATGGGCTGAAGTGGTGCCTTACACTTTACGCAACCCGCTTTATCATTGGACGCATCTTGAATTACAGAGATATTTCGGCATCAATGAATTGCTAGGCCCTAAATCAGCAAGAGCCATATTTAACTCATCTTCTGCTCAGCTACAATCTGAAGCATTGAGCACCAGAGGTATTTTAACTAAAATGAATGTAAAAGTAGTCTGTACAACTGACGATCCTGCAGATTCACTGGAATACCATCAACAAATAGCAGATGATCAATTCGACACGCAAATCTTACCCACTTTCAGACCAGATAAATCCTATGCTTTTCAGGATTTAGATGCTTACCATGCTTATTTAACTAAGTTAGGTAAAACTGCAGGCAAAGAAATTAAAACTTTAGATGCTTTAATGGAGGTTCTTTATGAGAGGATTGAGTTTTTTCACTTAATGGGTGGCAGATTAGCAGATCATGGCATCGAGTATATTCCGGCTACCCAGAAAGGAGCGCTATCTCCTGAGAAAATATTTGAAAAAGCATTTCATAAAACGGAACTCGAAAAGAGCGAAATTGACCATCTGAGCAATTTCATTTTATTGCAATTGAGTAAAAAATACCATGAAAAAGGTTGGACTCAGCAATTCCATCTAGGTGCTTTAAGAAATAATAATAAGCGCATGTTTAGGAATTTAGGGCCTGATACAGGATTTGATTCCATTGGTGATTTTCCTCAGGCACAGTCTTTATCTCAGTACTTAAACACTTTAGACAATAGCGATCAGCTGGCTAAAACCATTATTTACAACCTTAATCCTGCCGATAATGAAGTAATTGCTACCATGATCGGGAACTTCAATGATGGTTCAATTAAGGGGAAAGTACAGTTTGGATCAGGATGGTGGTTTTTAGATCAGAAAGATGGAATGGAAAAGCAAATGAATGCGCTTTCTAACATGAGTATGTTAAGCTGTTTTGTTGGAATGCTTACCGACAGCAGGAGTTTTCTATCTTTTCCAAGACATGAATATTTCAGAAGAGTGCTCTGTAATTTGATTGGAAAAGACGTAGTGACTGGTGAATTGCCCAACGATAATTCTTTATGGGGTAAAATAATTCAGGACATTTGTTACCAAAATGCCAAGGATTATTTTAAATTCAAGTTATGAGTGTAACCATTAAAGATATCGCCCAACAACTAGGACTGTCACCATCCACTGTTTCTCGTGCACTGAATAATAATAAAAACATTAATCAGGCCACTATAAAAAAGGTTCAAAAGCTAGCAAAAGAACTCAATTATCAGAAAAATAATTGGGCCTCAGCCTTGCGTACAAAAAAGACTAAAATGATTGGTGTAATTGTGCCTAGTCTACAAAATCCTTTTTTTGCCTATACCATCAGTGGTATACAAGAAATAGCTCATGAAAAAGGCTACCGAGTAATGATTTGCCAATCGAATGAAGATGTTAACTTAGAAAACAATCAATTAAATTCTTTAGTTTCTACTGGCGCAGAGGGAATTTTAATGTCCATAACCGGCAAAACAGAATCTTATGAGCCTATGCGAGAATTGGAGGAAAGTGGAATACCCGTAGTGTTTTTCGACCGTGCTTTTAGATCTACCAAAGCTAATCAGGTAGAAGCTGACGACTTTGGGGCAGGACATATTGCCACTAAGCACTTAATTCAGTTAGGTTGTAAAAATATAGTGCATTTGGCAGGACCTGATAATCTAAGGAATTGTATCAACAGAAAAGAAGGATACCTACAAGCACTAAAGGATAAAAAAATACCCTTTCATGAAGATTTGATTATAGATGTGGGCTTTGAAAGTGACCGGATGCCTATAGATATTGTTAAACAAATTTTAGAAATTAAACCTGAGGTAGATGGTATTTTTGCAGTCAGCGACCCTATTGCCATACAAACCATCTTATATCTTAAAAAATTAGGGAAGAAAGTTCCGGAAGATATAAAAGTGATAGGCTTTGGTAACGATTCTGTAGGCAGAGTGGTAGAGCCTAATTTATCTACTGTCACCCAAAACCCATACGACATGGGCATTGAAGCCATGAAATTATTGATGGATATTATCAGTAATGGAAAAACATCAAAATCAGTGAAGCAAATATATGTAGATGCAGAACTGATAGTAAGAGGTTCAACATTAAAAACTTAAAATAATTTTATTTAATGCAAGTACTGTGCTTAGGGGAAATATTAATGAGACTTACTGTGCCATCCAACAAAAGATGGGCAGATGCCTCCACACTTAACTTAAATTTTGGTGGTTCCGAATTAAACGTAGGCATAGCGCTTTCCCAAATGGGAGCAAAAACAACTATGTTGTCTCGCCTACCCGATAATGCCATTACGGATAGTATTCTTGCCAAAATCAGATCTTTTTCTGTAAATACAGACTTCATTGTTAAAGGCGGAGAAAGAACAGGTATCTACTTTTTGGAAGAAGGAAGTTCCATTAGGAGCAGTAAGATTGTTTATGACAGAAAAAACACTGCTATCTGCGATATTGAGCCTAAAATGATAGACTGGGATGCAGTATTTGACGGTGTGGATTTATTTCATTGGTCAGGGATTACGACAAGCCTCTCACAAAAAGCACTTGAATTTTGTCAGTACGCAGTAAAAACGGCAAAAGAAAAAGGTATAAAAATTAGCTGCGATCTACACTTCAGGAAAAACTCATGGGATTTTGGAATTCAGCCTACTGAAGTAATGTCGGAATTAATTAAACAAGCGGATGTGGTGGTAAGCGATCCTTTTACTTTTGAAAAACTTACCCAAGCCGATTTAAAAATAAAGGAAGGAAGCAATTTATCCGATTCAGATATTCATGAATGCTTTAAACTACAATCTGCAGCCTTTCCTGCTGTAACAACCTGGGCCATGCTTTCCAGGGAGATTAAAAGTGGATCGCATAATATTTTGAAAGGCTTAATTTTACACAACAAGGAATTTTCAAAAGCCAATTCCCAGGATATTTTCCCGATTACAGATAGGATAGGTGGAGGAGATGCTTTTATGGCAGGATTACTATACGGATTACATTATTATAAAAACTCAGAAGCAGTTATCAATTTTGCAACAGCAGCCTCAGCTTTAAAGCATACTATCCCTGGAGATTACTTACTGGCTTCGGTAGAGGAAATAGAAGAGTTAATGAGTGGAGCATCTACAGGAGCTATAAAAAGATAACATGGCATATACAGGAGAACAACTTTTAGAAAAAATAAATTTAGCACCCATAGTCCCGGTTTTTAGCCATACTGATAAAGCGAATGCTTTGGCAGTGGTAAAAGCTTGTTACGATGGGGGAATAACAGTATTTGAATTTACCAACAGAAACGAACAAGCTACCGAGGTATTTGAATATTTACTTTCCCAACGAGAGCAATTTCCTGGCTTAGCGTTAGGAATAGGCACTATCATGGATGAAAAACAAGCGCAGCAATTCATTGATTTAGGTGCAGATTTCATCGTTTCTCCTATTTTAGATCAGAAAGTAGCAGAGTTATGTGCTAAAAACAATATTTCCTGGACACCTGGATGCGGCACATTAACAGAAATAATACAAGGCCAAAGATGGGGAGCTACACTTATAAAAGTTTTTCCTGCAGATGTGATGGGGCCTAAATTTATTGCTGGAGTAAAAGGTCCGTGCCCTAACTTAAATTTAATGCCAACAGGAGGAGTAACACCAGATGAGGAAGAATTGAAAATATGGTTCCGTTCAGGAGTAGTTTGTGTAGGAATGGGCTCACAACTAATGGATAAGCAATTGATTTCTTCAGGCAATTTTAAAGAGCTCTCTTTTAAAATCAAGGAAGTTGTGAGTTTTGTTAAAAAACTAAAAAGTTAACATGAGGAATTATTTGTTGATCATACTGTTAATTTTTAGTATTTCTTGCCAGAATAATAAAGAAATTAAATCACTCAAATTAGCTCACACGCTAGATGTAAATCATCCTGTGCATTTAGGGATGGTGCATATGGCTGAATTACTTGATCAAAAATCGGAAGGGAAGCTTACTATTAAAATTTACCCAAGTGGACAATTAGGAGGAGAAAGAGAAGCCGTGGAGTTATTACAGGTAGGTAGCCTGGCAATGACTAAAGTGTCGGCTGCGGTGATGGAAAATTTTGCCCCTAACTATAAAGTGCTGGGGCTACCTTATATTTTCAGAGATGTAGCACATTCTCACGAAATCCTTGATGGTGAAATCGGTCAAAAACTCTTGCAAGAATCAGAAAAATATAAATTACTAGGCTTATGTTTTTATGATGCAGGTAGCAGGAGCTTTTATACTAAAAAGAGTTCAATAGAAAAGCCATCTGATTTAGAAGGTCAGAAAATCAGAGTGATGAAAAGTAATACCGCCGTTAACATGGTGAAAGCTTTGGGTGGTTCTCCGAGTCCCATTTCTTATGGAGAACTTTACACAGCCCTACAACAAGGAGTGGTAGATGGGGCCGAAAATAACCCTCCTAGTTTTTATACCTCACGACATTACGAAGTTTGCAAATACTACTCTTTGGATGAGCATACAACTATTCCCGATGTGCTATTAATTAGTACCGACTGGTGGAATCTACTCAATGAACAAGAGCAAAAATGGGTAAGAGAAGCAGCCGAAGAATCTGTTATCTATCAAAGAAAAAAATGGGCTGAATCTGAAAAAGAATCCCTCGAAGAATTAGAAAAAGAAGGTGTAATTATTACAAGACCTGACAAAAGTAAGTTTGCAGATCAAGTGGAACAAGTTTATGAAGCTTACGCAGATGACGAGGAAAAATATGAGCTTATTCAAAAAATAAGAGGCCAGCAATGAAAAAGGTAGTTGATAAAATATTAAGTGTAGTACTTATAGCATTAATGGCTTTTATGGTCATCAATGTGCTATGGCAGGTGGCTTCAAGATTTATTTTCAACTCTCCAAGTGATTTTACAGATGAATTAGCAGGATTTCAATTAATTTGGGTAGGCTTGTTGGGTGCTGCCTACGGTACAGGTCAGAATTTACATTTAGCCATTGATTTGTTACCTGACAAACTCAAGGGTGCCAAAAAGAAAATATTGCAGTATTTTATCAATTTATGTATTCTATCTTTTGCCCTAAGTGTAATGGTAGTAGGTGGTATCAGGTTAGTATACCTCACTTTTATTTTAGAACAATTTTCCTCTTCCTTGCAAATAGCGATGGGCTATGTGTATTTGGTTTTACCTCTGAGCGGAGTAATTATTGTGTTTTACTGTATTTTAGAATTTTTTCAAATTAGAAATCAACCTAATGAATTTAACTGAAGTTTTAATACTGGTCATTAGTTTCCTCATTCTACTTTCAATAGGAGTTCCCATTGCCTACAGCATAGGAATTGCTTCTGTGCTTACCATGCTGGTGAGCATTCCTACAATGCCGGCACTTACCACTTTTGCTCAGAGGATGGCCACCAGTTTAGATAGCTTTTCACTGCTTGCCATTCCGTTTTTCATATTGTCGGGGCAGCTCATGAACAAAGGAGGTATTGCGGCCCGGCTCATTGACTTTTCCAAAGTAATTGTAGGGAGACTGCCGGGTGGTTTAGCTTTCGTAAACATTATAGCCTGCATGCTTTTCGGAGCTATTTCAGGTTCTGCCGTTGCAGCAGCTTCAGCCATTGGTGGTGTGATGAACAAGCGTATGGAAGATGAAGGTTATGATAGACCTTTTAGCGCTGCAGTTAACATTACAAGTGCTACTACAGGTATGATTATCCCGCCTAGTAATATTCTTATTGTGTACTCCTTGGCTAGTGGGGGAGTTTCGATAGCTGCCTTGTTTATTGCCGGTTATGTACCCGGTTTATTATTGGGCTTAGGTTTAATGATTGTGGCCGGTGTAATTGCTTATCGAAAAAAATTAAGAGGTGGAGAAAGCGTCTCTATCAGTTTTGCCTTCAAAAAATTACTGGATGCCATACCAAGTTTACTCATGTTGGTGATAGTAATTGGGGGAATAGTAGTAGGTATTTTTACAGCTACGGAAGCATCAGCTATTGCGGTGCTTTATACTTTAATTTTAGCCATGATTTATAAGGAGGTTAAAATAGCAGATTTGCCTCAAATTTTACTGGACACCGTAAAGACTACTTCAATTGTTATGATACTGATCGCCACTTCTGTGGGCATGTCATGGGTGATGTCTTACGAGAACATTCCTCAGGAGGTCAGCAGCCTTTTGATCGGTTTAAGTGATAACAAAATTGTGATTCTGTTGATTATCAACCTAGTTTTGCTCTTTGTAGGTATTTTTATGGATATGACACCCGCAGTACTCATTTTTACACCTATCTTTTTACCTGTGGTGATAGAGCTAGGTGTTGACCCTGTACATTTCGGCATTGTAATGGTTCTAAATTTATGTATTGGCCTATGTACTCCACCTGTAGGTTCCGTTTTATTTATCGGTTGCGGAGTGGCAAATATTAAAATTCATCAGGTAATTAAGCCATTAATGCCTTTATTTTTAATGATGTTGTTTATACTCATTTTAGTAACTTATATACCTGAGATTAGCTTATGGCTGCCGGGACTGTTTGATTTTTAATGATTGATTTAGAGAAACCATCATATCGATAAAACTTTTATGAAAGAATAAAAAAGGAGGCTTAGAGCCTCCTTTTATCGTTTCTATTATGATAAAGATTAAATTTTATCGTGTCTGGTCTCCCGTCTATCTTTTACTTTTTCTTTAGCTTTTCTTACATGTCTTTTTGCTACATCGTAACAATCTTGGGCTGCAGTAACAAAGCTATCTCCTTTACCACTTACAAAGACATCATTGCCTGGTAAAAAAACTTTAGCATCAACAGTTTTTTCGCCTGTATCAGTTTCCGTTAATGATTTCATGTAAATATCAATACCAACGATTTGGTCATTGAATTTACTTAATTTACTAAACATGTCTCTCACATGCGTATTTAATTCTTGGCTAATATTGAAATTAACCGGTTCTAATGTAATGTCCATTATGTTAAATTATTTTGGTATAAATCTGATTGTTCTATATCTTCCGCAATCACCCTAAGGTCGGGAAGCATGTTAAATACTTGTTGTTGTCCGGTTTCCGCTTCCTGATTATAACGAGCATTTCTTAAACGTACCAGAGGCTCAACATTTATCTCTGGCGGTAGCTTTTGATTTTCAGAAAGCTCTCTGGCTGCCTGACCAATTTCCTGTAGATATTCAAAAACGGTTTCTTTTACCGGCTCATTTTTTCTAAAGTCCTCATAGGTCATGCCGTCTGTTTGGGCATTTACTTGAGCTATAAGGTCAACAATTCTATTGAGGTGCTGTATAGTTTCTTGTAATTGCATCATATCTAATTAATCGGTTTTAATACAGATATGTTGCGTAAATAGTAGAGTATATAAAAGAAAAAGCCTTAAAATATCTTTCTAAGCAGACACTTCAATGCTAATTTATTAGAATAATATATTTGAAATCCTCTACACTATTTTACGTGGTTGCTCAATTCAGCTATGATTTTTTCTATGCTAACCCCTTCTGCATCAGCTTTAAAATTTTTCACTAATCGATGTCTTAGAACAGGTATAGCTATTGCTTTTACATCCTCAATATCAGGAGAGTACTTGCCATTTAATAAGGCATTGCATTTAGCGCCTTTTATTAAGAACTGAGAAGCTCGTGGTCCTGCGCCCCAATCAATATAATTATTGGTAATATCAGGTGAGTTGGCAGTATTCGGCCTGGTGCTATGAACTAATTTTACAGCATATTCCACCACATTATCTGGCACAGGCACCTTCTCAACTAAATCCTGAAAAGCTAAGATCTCTTCTGCAGTTAACACTGGATTAATAATCTGTGATGCCTGTTTCGAAGAGTTTTTAACAATGTTAATCTCATCTTCATAGGATGGATAATCCAAAGTTATATTAAACATAAACCTATCTAATTGAGCTTCCGGCAATGGGTATGTACCTTCTTGCTCTATAGGGTTCTGCGTAGCTAAAACAAAAAACGGATTAGGTAATTGATAAGTCTCACCCGCTATGGTCACATTTTTTTCCTGCATAGCTTCCAGTAAAGCTGCCTGGGTTTTTGGTGGTGTTCTGTTAATCTCATCAGCCAAAATAATATTACTAAAAATGGCTCCTTTAATAAACTTAAAGTTTCTATCCTTATCTAAAGTTTCTGCACCAAGAATATCGGAAGGCATTAAATCAGGGGTAAATTGTATTCTGTTGAATTTCAAACTCATGGCAGATGCCACTGTTTTTATCAGGAGTGTTTTAGCTAAACCAGGCACCCCTATCAATAAACTATGACCATGACAAAAT
>JBBSPJ010000131.1:0-10545 GCA_038258905.1 Cytophagales bacterium | reverse complement strand
GAACCTGGTAACAAATAATTATATAAATGCTTACACTTACCAAACTAGCAGGCCAACACCATATGCTTTCTCTTGCAGCGAAGAAAATATACAATATTCCAAAGGCTACGCCTAAAGCTTCCAGCCAGCCCATATTCAGCATGCCATGATACAATTCATTTAAAAAATCCATTCGCTTAATTAATTTATTCCTACGTCCGCATTACCGGTATCAGGTTTCAGGGTATATTCTCAGCCCGTAATGTTAAGGCACCCCTTTTTATTCAAACGAAGGTAAGGTGTTTATTGTAAAAACGAAATAAGGCCGAAGTTTTAATTTCTTTAAATCTTCGGCCTTACATCCTGAAATAATAAAATATGAATATTTATTGACCATATATTTGAGGTTATGATTCTTCAAACCGCTCTTTTAACTTAACGGATTCAATTTTCTTATTCTTGTTCTTTTTCATTCTAAGATTAAGTACCTCAACCAATAATGAAAAGAAAATAGCAAAATAAATATAACCTTTGGGCACATGTACGTGGAATCCTTCAATAAATAATAGAACGCCAATTAGTAGTAAAAATGATAATGCCAGCATTTTAACTGTAGGGTGCTTTTGAATGAAATCACTAATGCTTTTAGCTGCCACCAGCATAATTCCCATTGAAATTACCACAGCTATGATCATAATCCAGATATTATCTACCAAGCCTACAGCTGTTAAGATTGAATCAAATGAAAAGACAATATCTAAAAGGATAATTTGCATGATTACAGCACTAAAAGTGCTGAGTTTTTTCTTGTCACCTGCTGTTTCTTCTTCCCCCTCTAATTTATGATGAATTTCTGTAGTACTCTTATATATCAGGAAAAGGCCCCCCAGCATTAAAATTAAGTCACGGCTGGTTAAGGAAAAATCAAAAACAGTAAATAAAGGAGCAGTTAATCCCACTAACCATGAAACTGCAAATAATAAGGCTATTCGCATTATAAGCGCCAAAACAAGTCCTATTTGCCTAGCTTTGTTTTGTTGGTTTTCAGGCAATCGATTACATAAAATAGATATAAAGATGATGTTATCTATACCTAAAACTATTTCCATTAAGGTAAGTGATAACAAACTTATGAGGGCATCAATTGTTAAAAGTGATTCCATTTATACTAACAAGAAATTAATTTGGTTTTTAAACTATATTAAGAGGCAAATAAATAGTAAAAGTTGTTCCAACATTCACTTCACTAACTAATTTTATTTCACCTTTCAATCTTTCAACAGCTCTTTTTAAGATGAATAAACCTAAACCTGTACCGTCAGCATTGTTATTTGCACGGTAAAACATGTCGAAGATCTTAACTTGGTGCTCTTTACCAATTCCCTGGCCATTATCTTTTACCACTATAATTATATCAGTTTTGGTGGAACTTACTTTTACTTCTACAAAAGACTGTTCTTTTTCCTTGTCGAGGTACTTTACTGAGTTTTCAATAAGATTTTGTAATATCGTATTAATTATATACCACTCTGAAGAAAATTTTAAATTGCTTTCCACTTCTATCTTGAACGCTATATTTTCAAAGTTAGGAAGGTAAGTATAAGAGGTAATACAGTTATCTACAATTTCATAAAAATTTATGTCTGTTCTTTTAATCTCCCTGTAATTTAGCTCTGTGATATTGATTAACTCCATCACAATCATATTCAAGCGTTTAACCTGATTTTCAAACATTTTGATATAAACCAATGATTTTTCATCACTAACATCGCGCTTTGCAAGGTCACTTAAGCCCAATAAAGAAGCAATAGGTCCTTTTAAATCATGAGAAACCCTGTAAAAGAAGGAGTCCATTTCACTATTTTTCTTTTCAATGATAGAAGTAAGCTCTAATTCCTTTTCAGCTATCTTTTCATTATCTTCTATTTGTGAGATAACGCTATAGCTGGCTAACATACTTTCTATGTATTTTTTATCATAAGCCTCCTTAATTTTAACATATTGTTCTAAGTAATGAAGAGCTTTTACTGAATCTGTTTTTTTATGAACAAAATAGAGTAAATGATGGCTTTGATATAAACACTCATATATATCGTTTTTTTCTGAAACAATTATAGCATTCAAAAGGTAATCTATGGCTTTAGGAATATCATTGTTTAGAAAGTATATATTACCAAGCTCCATTTGGCAATTAACTGCTCCTTTAATATTGTCTTTTTGATTATATAATGCTAAAGATTTTTTTATCTCATCTTCAGCTAACCCAAGTTTGTTGTTTTTAAGATTAATTCTTCCTTTTACAAAAAGTGCTTTAGCCAATCCTCTTTGATCGTTTATTTCATTTTTTAAAAGGATTGTTTTTTGTATATAACTATCAGCCCTTCCATTCCTATCAATTTTGCAATGTAAATCGGCCAAATAATAGTTGGCTTCAGACTCAAGGTACTTATCATCCTGTTCTTTGCTAATATCTAAAGCATCTTTGAAAGTATTTAAAGCATTTTTATAATCTTTAAACTCATCATATACACTACCAATTAAAAGTAGTGCTTTGCCCTGATCTGTTAATTTATTTGCTTTTCTATAATTTAAGGAAGCATCGAGTAAATAGGGTATAGCTTCACTAAGTTTACTTAAATTAAGTAAGGCCTTCGCTATATTAAGTTGGGCATCAGCAATACCTTTATCATAACTGATATTAGTAGAAATAATTAAAGCTCTTTCAGCTAAACTTTTAGATGTCTTAAATTCTCTGTTTTTTCTTTGCAGTCGGGATAATAAAAGCATCCCATCTGCATGTATGGCACTTTTCTGCTTTATTTTTTGGCTTTTAAAAAGAGCTTTTTCAGTGAGGCTTATCGCGTGACGTATATCATTTGATGAAACCGACTGAGCAGTTTCTAAAAGTTTAATAATATCCTCTTTTAAATAAGTAAGGGTTTTCAAAAAGTAGATCGATCAAGTTTACACGGTAAATATAACCTAAATATTATAATCCTCATCATTTTCCGATGAATCTTCCATATTTAACATGCTGCTTAACAAGTCCTTAAAACTGCTTCCTCTGGCTAACTTGTGTTTACTTAATAAACTATATTCTGCCATACCGTACAAAGCAAATTCCATTAAAAAATACTGTTCTTTTTCAGAAAGACCTTTATGCTTCTCTTTAACCAAATCTTTTAAACCAGGAATACTTGTTAATTTCTTTTTATATTCAGCCTCCGAATCATCATTTAAAATGTCCAATTGATTTCCATCATTAAACCATTTTGTTATAGGTTTGTAAGGGTTTTTCAATTCTCTACTTTTTCTTAAATCCTCCGGATTTTGAAAAAATTCAACAAATTTAGTTCTGATAGCTTTACCCACTAAAGTTTGAGCGACAATACCAGGGCCTTCCTGCTCTCCTTCATAAACAAGCTCCACTTTTCCTGTAATGGCAGGGATTATCCCTACGAAATCTGCCATTCTTATGAAGGTTTTTTTCTCATTATTGATTAAAACCCTCCTTTCAGCAGCACTCACAAGACTTTCGTAAGCAGAAATGGTTAAGCGTGCTGAAACACCACTCTTTTCGTCTATATACTCACTTTTGCGAGCCTCAACTGCTACTTGCTCCACTAGATCTTTTACCAATTCATTTAATTCTACTACATCCGACTGCTCTTTTTTAATAGCAGATTCTTGCTCTGTTATCTTTCTTCCTATTTCAATTGAATTAGGATAATGCGTTATAATTTGTGCATCTATTCTATCTTTCAATGGAGTAATGATACTCCCTCTATTGGTATAATCTTCAGGGTTAGCAGTGAAAACAAATTGTAAATCTAAAGGTAATCTTAATTTAAAACCTCTGATTTGTATATCGCCCTCCTGCAGAATATTGAAAAGTGCTACTTGAATTCTAGCTTGTAAATCAGGTAGCTCATTGATCACAAAAATACCTCTGTGTGAGCGCGGAATTAATCCATAATGGATTACCCGCTCATCGGAGTAAGGTAATTTTAAGGTGGCCGCCTTTATCGGATCAACATCTCCAATTAAATCTGCTACAGATACATCTGGTGTAGCTAATTTCTCGGTATATCTATCGTTTCTATGCATCCACGTGATGGCTGCATCTTCTCCTTTTTCATCTAATATGTCGTGCGCTTCTCTGGAAATGGGCTGCAGTGGATCATCGTTCAGCTCAGTTCCTGCTAAAACAGGAATGTACTCGTCCATCAGCAAAGTCATCATCCGGGCAATTCTGGTTTTAGCCTGCCCTCGTAAACCTAATAAATTTATATTATGACGAGACAAAATAGCCCTTTGAATATCTGGAATTACAGTATCTTCATACCCCCAAATGCCTTCAAATACATTTTCACCTTTACGCATTTTGGCTATGAGGTTTCTTCTGAGTTCTTCCTTTACAGGTTCAGGCTGATACCCTGCTTTCTTTAAATCTTTAACTGTAGTAATTTTTAATTTATCGGAGTTGCTTATGCTTTGATAGCTCATAATATTTTTTCTGCGGATTCTATAATTGAATTAAACAATAGATGTTTTTTGGCAGTGAAACCAGAACTACTCTAAGTTCTTTATTTAACTGCATAATTGGCACTATTTAATATCTCTTTCTTCTATTTTTTTTATAATCTTCAAAAACTAAATTACCTAGTCCTTTTAAACTGCTGTAATAAGCATTTCCATTATTAACCGTTGTAAATTCTTTCACAAACTCTTGTAAATAAGGATCAGATGCAATCATAAATGTGGTAATGGGAATATGTAGTCTTCTACATTGCGCTCCTAAATTGAGGGTTTTATTTAATATTTTAGGATCCAGGCCGAAACTGTTTTTGTAATATTTGATACCTTGTTTCATACAGGTTGGTTTTCCATCTGTAATCATAAAAATTTGTTTGTTGGCATTTTTTCTTCTGCGCAACAGATCCATGGCTAATTCCAAACCTGCGATGGTATTGGTATGATACGGCCCTACCTGCAAATAAGGCAAATCTTTAATTTCTATCTGCCATGCATCGTTTCCAAAAACAATAATGTCGAGAGTATCTTTTTTGTATTTTTTGGTTACAAGTTCAGCAAGTGCCATAGCCACCTTCTTAGCAGGGGTTATTCTGTCTTCACCATATAAAATCATACTGTGAGAAATGTCAATCATTAAAACTGTAGAAGTTTGTGTTTTATATTCACTCTCCACCACTTCAAGATCGTCTTCAGTGAGCATAAAATCTCCTAAGCCATGATTTATCTGAGCATTTTTGATAGAATCAGTCATATCTATTTGATGCAATAAATCACCAAATTCATAACTTCTTCTATCGGTTCCGGGCTCTTCTCCTACGCCAGTAAAATTAGTCTTATGTTCTCCTTTACCGGATTTCCTTAATTTGCCAAATATTTCTTCCAAGGCACTTTTTCTGATTGATTGCTCTGCTTTAGATGTAATCTCGAAAGATCCGTCTGGTGTTTTATCAGTAATAAATCCTTTATTTTTTAAGTCCTCTATAAAGTCACCTATCCCATAGTCGCTGTTGGAAATATTATATTGCTTATCAATATTGGTTAACCAACTTAGAGCTTCCGACACATCTCCACCCGTTATTAGTAGCAACTCGTTAAATACATTAAAGAGTTGATCAAATGTGGTATCTGATAAATCTTTATGGGCTAAGTATTTTGTGAATCTGTATCCAATCATAATTAAGGTTAAACTGATAAATGGACTTATTGTTACTTAAAATCAAGTATTGAAATAATTTTAAAAAAAGAAATAAGAATATACGTTTGTTTTATTTACAAAAAAATATATTTTTGTCAAAATCAAACCTTAACCTTACATCAATGATTAAAATAAGATCACCTCCCTTTTTATGATTTTTCTGTTAAATATTTAATAAATAATTAATAATAAATATAAAATCATGAAAAATTTATTGATATTACTCTTACCTTTTATATTTCTAGCATGTTCCAAGGATTTGCCTGAGATCGATTCTAAGCCATATTTTGAATCCTATTTTAATTATAATTTTAAAAAGGAAATTTCCGTTTTCGATAAGGAAAGGACAAATAAAATTACCTTATTAATATCTTCAGATAATGAAGAATTATTATCAAATTATAATGATAATAGTTTTACCTTATCTTTTGTAAAACCGAATACTTTGGTAGAAAACGATGAGATTGAAGAAAGCAGTACGATTGAAATTAATACTGCTTTACCAAAAATTGGGATTGAGATTATGAAAAAAGATTTTAACGCTGAGAGTAAAACATTTTTCTTAATTTCACAAGCAGCTGATTTTGAAGATAGTGAGGAAACACTCAGAGCTGGTTGTAAGCTTAGTTTTGCAGAAGAAATATATGATGTTGGTGCAAGGTGTGTTAAAACTAGAAATAATTCAAGCAAACTATGTAATGATTTTCGAGTAGTGGTTATAGCCCCACCTTTGAATGACCAAACATTATCAGATTACATTTCTAAAAAGAAACACGGTATGACATGGACATGTTATCCTCCTACTGCAAATGCGAGCGGTCTACTAGTAACTATTTATAAAGGAAAAAGAGCTGATTATGATATTGAATTTACTTATTAAGAAAAAAAATGATATGAAAAATATTCTTATACTTATATTAGGAGTGATGTTTTACTCCTCATGCCAACAAAATGAGCTAGATTTAAATAAAGAAGAGCCTAAATATTTTGATTCTAATTTAGTCAAATATTTCACGCTGTTTGATAGTGAGAAAGAGAATTCAATGATACTTGAAATCACTTTTCCAAATCAAGATTATGCAGAATTATATAAAGTTGAAAATTTTGATCTTGTAATTAATCCCGAAATAGAGAATGAAGAAACAGAATTTATATATGAGGATGTTAATACTGATGTTATTAGTGATAAAGTACCTATTAAAATAAGAATAGTTGAAGTTAAATTCAACAGTGAGGTTAGGGAGTATAAGATCATTGATAATAATATAATAACATCGGATCCTTCCGACTCAGAGAATTTCAGAGCTTGTTCTTATAGTGATACTTATTATCTTTATGAGAATAGTTATGCGACTGGTGTTAAAACAAAGAATAAAACAAACAAAATATGTAATAACTTTCTTGTAACCGTTTGGCTTATGGAGAACTATCCAAATTTAAGTAATTATTTCGTTAGATACGAATCACGGAAGAAGCATGGCATGACTTATACCTATAGACCTGATTCCTATGAAGGGCTTTCAGTTGAAATTTACTATGGTAAAAGAGCCGAATGGGATATTATTTTTTTATATTAAATCATACATTTGCAATCACTATTTTTAATAGTGATTGCTTTTAGTAGTTTATGTATATGAAAAAAATATTTTTCAGTATAGTTTTACTCTTCTTAGTATCAGTAGATGTTTTTTCCCAGGATAAAACATTTTTTAATGGTAAAATAATAGATACTCAAACCAATGAATTGATAATTGGTGCAACCGTACAACTAGTAGGGCAAGATTTAATTACTGAAAGCAACAATTTTGGTTATTTCAATTTGGAAGTAGGCGATGAGGATTCTCTTCTTCTAGAGATTAGGCATGTCGGTTATAAACCCCTTATCATTAAAGTAGCTGTCACACCTAAACTACTTATAATTAACTTACAAAGTGAAGTGCGTGAGTTGCAAGAAGTGAAAGTTACATACCTTCAACAGAAAGCATTCACAAGCCTGGAACCTGTTAGAATTAAAGAAAGTCCAGTAATCTTTGGTGAACCTGATGTGATAAAAGCGATGCAATTAATGCCTGGGGTGGTGAATACAGCTGACGGATCTTCAGGATTGTTTATAAAAGGAGGGAAGAATGATCAAAATCTATTTTTGTTAGATGATGCGCCAATATATAATATCGCCCATTTATTTGGTTTAGTTTCAGTTTACAATTCCGATATCATCAAAGATTTTAAAGTGTATGATGTGTATATGCCTCCTGCTTACGGTGGAAGAGCGTCTGCTGTTTTGGACTCAAGAATGAAAGACGGGAATAAAAAATCATTTGCATTTTCGGGCGGAATAAGTACCTTAATGAGCCGGTTAATGGTAGAAGGGCCAATTAAAAAAGAAACTAGTTCTTTTATTCTTTCAGCTAGAAGAAGCACTATCGATTTATTTGTTAAGCCATCCGAAAATAATAGCACGGTTCCAGCTTTTGCAGATATTAACCTAAAACTAAATCATCAAATAAATAATAAATCAGCTATTTATTATTCCTTGTTTTATTCTTTTGATGATCTCTTGTCATTTGAAAGTTACAATAATAAATGGTCTAATCTTACTAATACACTGCGTTACAATAGTTTACTAACTAATAAAATTTCATTGAATAGCATTTTAGTTTTTAGTGATTATAATAATAATATAGATATTTTAGCTAATTCTCAAGAACAGCAACTAGGCTTAAATTGGAATACTGGAGTCCAGGACTTAAAACTCAAACAGGACTTTACTTTTTTTATCAACCAAAATAATACAGTTGACACAGGCCTTGAAATTATAAATCATGAATTTATCATTGGAAATTCTGATTCAGTCAAAATTAGTATTCCCGGCCAGACTGCTTTAGAATATGGTGTATATATAAATCATGACTGGAAATTATCCAATAGTGTTAATTTAAACTATGGTTTGAGATATTCAGGATTTGCTAATTATGGATCGTCAATTTGGTATACCTACGTGGATAATATACCTGTAAAGGAAAATATAGAGGGAAACGGTATATGGAATTCCTATGGTTACTTAGAGCCAAGGTTTCTTGCACAAATTAAATTTAACAGAAGGAGTTTCTTAAATATTACCTATTCCAGAAATGTGCAATACATGCAAATATTATCTAATAATGCGCTGCCTTATACAAATCTGGAATCATGGTTGCCTGCCAGTCGTAACATATCTCCTGTAGTAGCCGATATATTTAGCATTAGTTATTTGAAGGAATTTTATTCATTATTTGATGCACTAAAGATCACTACCTATTATAAAAATATAAATAATCAGATTGATTTTGTAGATAATGCAAGGTTAGTAGGCAACAGATTTATTGAAAGTGAAGTTAGAGCAGGGAATGCAAATGCTTATGGTGTAGAGACCTCTATCAGCGGAAAAACAAATAAAATTTCATATGGTTTAAGTTATGTCTACTCCAAAGTTCGTAATACAATTGAGGGAATTAATAATTCAAAGCCCTATAATGCATCCCACGATATTCCGCATAATATTAAAACAGACCTGCTATTTCGATTTAATGAAAAGATGAAATTATCTGTATTTTGGACTTTTTCAACAGGCAGGCCGGCCAATATTCCTATAGCATATTACAGAGGTCCGGATTTGTTTAAACAAGGGGTTTCAGGTATCAACGTTCCTATTTATGGGGAAAGAAATAATCAGAGATTCCCAAATTATCATCGCATGGACATCGCTTTTACTTATCAGCTAAAAAAAATCAGGGAATTTGAACATCAAATTTCTATTGGAGCCTTCAATGTATATGCAAATAAAAATCCATTGGAATATCAATATTTCTTTTTAGGGTTAAATGATGTGAGGGCCCTTACCTTTTTCTCAATTATTCCTAATATCAATTATTCTTTTAATATCAGGTAAAACTCTACCTGATTAATTTTAGCAATCTATGACCATACGAATTGTTCTTGTACTTATCATCGCTTCCCTTATCGCACCCGGCTGTGAAGACAGTTATAATACTACAATAGCTGAACTAAATAAAGGACAGGAATCAGTAAATGGGATTGTTGTATCGGGACAAATTACTACTGAAAATAAATATCATTCTGTTAAGATCAATTATCCTATTTATTTTATAGACAATCAAGAAGTCCCTGTAATAGCCGAACGTGTTTTTTTAACAGATGGGGAGTTAGAATATGAATATCTGTATTCTTTTGATCATCCTGGTATTGATAGTGCACTTATGGCATCTGGCGTTTATTTTTCAAAAGTGATAATTCAAGGACAAATTGGAAAAATTTATACATTGAAAATTGAAGTGGGTAATGATATATTTTCTGCTTCAGACAGCCTAAATGATATTGATCGCATAGATTTCCAGAGTATGGAAATCCCAAAAATTAATTTAGATCCAAGGTTACCCTCTAATAAAGAATATCTTGGCTTAAAAGCACATAACTTTGGTTATAATAAATTTTATTATTACATATGGAAGGATCGAATTGGAAATGGACAATTAAGTAGTTCCTATTCATTTTATTATAAAGGTTTAGATATTCAAGGAATTTATAATAGTGACTCACGCATTGGTGGATCCATTGTAGGTGATGTTGGCGTGCCTGATACGCTATTTGTAGAAAAATATTCGGTTTCAGATAGTTACGGCAGATATATACTGGAAAATTTTAAACAAACAGAATGGAAGGATCCCTTTTTTTCTACATTAGCCGGAAACATTACTTCAAATGTACAACCAATAGGTTATGGCTTTTTTAGCGCTTCAAATATTGTAAGAGATACCACCACTATTGAAGAAATAATT
>JBBSPJ010000130.1:0-10562 GCA_038258905.1 Cytophagales bacterium | reverse complement strand
GCTGATAGGTTCTGATTCTCCATATCCTTTAGCAATCATTCTTTCAGCATCAATACCTTGCTCAAGTAGGTAATTCATGACAGAATTTGCCCTTCCATCACTCAACTCCAAATTATATTCATCGCTCCCTTTGTCATCAGTGTGTCCAGCTATTTCAATGGTAATTCCCGAGTTAGTCTGCATTAACTGAGTAAGCCGATTGAGTTCAGGATAAGACTCTTTTTTTAAGTCGGATTTATCAAAGTTAAAATATATATTCTTGATGATTACAGTTACTCCTACTTCGATAGGGTCTAAATTTAAATCCTTATTATAATAAAGAAAATCCTGATTGTCGAATACATTCAATTCTTCTTCTAAATTTAAATAATTTTCTTTGTTAGCCCTGATTTTATATTTAGCAGCTTCAGGAATTTTAACCGTATAAAATCCTGATGCATCACTTTTAACTGTAGCAAGTATGTTATCATTATTATCTAAGGTTATTGTTGCTGAAATTGGTTCTTTAGTTTTGTTATCAAATGTATAGCCTGATAACACATAAGGTAGAATTCGTTTTTTCAGGACAAAATCCTGTCTAACTTCTTTGAAGAAATCACCAGTTGCTAAGGTTATATCAATACTTTTTTCAACACTCTCATAAATTGAGTCGGATATGCTGATTTTGTAAGTGCCTTCACCTTTCAATTGCATTCTGTAGGCACCATCTGCATAGCTACTTTCTTTTGATTTACTCCATTTGCCTTGAGCACTTTTAACTTTAACTACTACAGGATATTCAGTTTCAGCATCTAATACATAGCCGTATAAAAATATTTCTGACTGAATTGGGGTGAGGTAAAGGTCTTTTGTGAGGGTAGTATCTTTTTTTATACCTCTTAAATCTATTTCATCTGCAAGAGCAGAATAGCCTAACTTTTCAGCTTCATATTGATAAATATCCTCTTCTATAGTTGTAAAAGAATATACCCCATCCTCCTTAGTAGTAATAGAAAACTTATTTTCTTCCTTTAAATTAATAGCTAAGTTAAGTGAAATAGGTTCTTGTGTTTCATCATCAAACACGGTGCCTTTTACTGTTATTTTTGGTTTAGGTACTAATGCATAAATATTCATATTGCTACCATCTGCACTTACATAGGTCCTTGTAGTAAATGCATTTTTACCACTTTCATCAATTGAGAAATAAGAATCGAAACCAGTAGTATTAATGGGTGCTCCAATGTTTTCAGGCTCACTCCATTTTTGCCAGGTATCATCTAATCTTTCGGTTTTCCATACATCCACATCTCCTAAACCTCCTTGTCGGTTACTGGCAAAATACATAGTTTTATCATTATTCGTCAGGTATTGGCCAAATTCATCCTGAGGAGTGTTTAGGCTGTTGATCATTTTAGGTTGAGAATAGCTGCCATTATTTTGTAGTTTACTTACATATAAATCACTAAAAGCTTTCCCCGTTCTTTCACTCATATAAATTACTAAAACAGATCTGTCCTGAGAGATTACGGCTCCTGAAAACCTGCCTTTGTTCATCTCTTCAAAATCTTTAATATCCAGAGCATCCGGTTTAGTCCAGCCATCCCCGGTGCGCGTTGTGAGTGAAAAGCCCTCCTTATTTTTATTTTTCCCGCCTCGTACTAAAAGAGTGTTGCCATCATCTAAAATGCAGAGCACCTGATTGAATTTCCTGTTGTTAAGTGGAGAGCCCATGTGTTGCGCTTTACCCCAATTACCATCTGGCAACTTATCTGAATACCAGATATCCTGTGTATTATCTGTGCCTTGGTTATTTTCAGGGTGGTTGGATACCGTAAAATAGAGTCTTTTATTGTCGGGCGTTACCAGAGGAGCGGTTTCATGGTAGCGGGTATTTATATTTTTTCCTAATTGCTCTAATTTATAGAGCACTTCTTTGTCTTGAGCAAAAAGTGGGGTGGGAAGTAATAGAAATAGAAGTATTAGTTTATTCATAGCACCAATGATTAAAGCACATTATAAGATGTTACAGTTATCAAGAAAAAATTTTAGGTATTACTTAAAATTCATGGAATCATGTATATTATGTTTGATTTTACTCCTCAAAAAGAGCAGTATAATTCCTTTTATTATTTTATAATGGCAAAAATAGGCACTTATTTGTTATTATTTTCGTCTATTTTAGCAACAAAAGTACGTGCTAATTGAGTGCGATAATTACTTAATTTATTGATTGCAAACCTTTAATCTTAATGATGCGAATATTTTTTATTATTACTACACTATTTGTTGTAACTACATCTACATCTTTTCACAGATTGCAAACCTTCAATCTAAAGGCGTTCCTCTCATAGAAAGACGAACAGTAATGTTACTAGACCATTATTATATTTTAGGTGAGCCAGTTCCTCTGCGTGATGTAATAAAATTAATGAAACCTTACAATGATGCTTACAAAGAAATAAAAGGTTCAAGAAGATGGAGTTTTTTCTTAGGACTCACTGCCGGAATTGGGCTTGGTATAGGTGCAGGGGAATTAATAAGTGCCGAAGGTAAAGAAGGCTTTAGTTTTTGGGAAGCTGGTATAGGGCCTGGGATATTTCTATTGGCCGTACCACTAAGCATTAAGGCTGATAGAAAGGCAGATAAGGCAATTGATTTGTATAATACTCGGCAATCTATGTTAGGGAAAAAGAACTACTCTTTAAAGTTAGGTTTAGCAATTGAGGAAAAAGGACTTGGATTGAAGTTGAAGTTCTAGAGGGTTGACAAATTATAAGTCTTCCAACATAAGAGTATAATCGTATTGTAAATCCTCCTGAAGTTTATCAATTCCTTTGTGAATAGCCAACAACTGCCTTTCATACAAGTTAAAAAGCCCATTATGATTCATAATTGATGGCTTTATGCTCTTCATTTGTGATAAAAAGTAGATAAGTAGTTCTACCTCTATGGTTTTCTTCTGCGAGTAACGTACAAATTTCTTGGTGATTCTTAAGGCTTTTCTAAGGCCCTTGTTCATCCAATAATAGTTCTGGGTATTAATTTGGTCGAAAAGCAGATCAATTTCGTTTTTTACCGCACTAATGTAAGCATCATCATCCTTAGCTTCATAAAGTAAATAGGTGAGCAGCTCCTTGTTTTCCTTTTTGTATTTAGCTATTCTAAGGCATAATTCCATCAGTTCTTCAGGAGATTGATGCTTTAATTCTTTTTTGATTTCACTAATAGTAGCGGCTTTCATTTAAAATAAAATTTTTATGGTATTGTTTTTTTAAAGATAATCGAACTATATGAATTAGCTATTGATAACTAAGGTCAAATTTTATCGTACATTAGTAATTTAAACAGATAAATTTTTTATGGCAATTAAAATAATTGGAATTATTCTAACCATTTTAGGAGCAATAGCTCTTGTTTTAGGAGTTCTCGGCATATTTGGAACCCCTATTATTGCACTAAATTCATGGGCATTAACTATTTTAGGCTTTATCTTCTTTATTTCAGGAATAGGAATGTTAAAGAGGGTAGGTGACAATTAACCTCCAATCACTTCGATCCCCTTATTTTCAGCGAACTCCCGAATTGCTCTTTTAATTTCTATTGACGTATCCGAACTTGCGTTATATATGAAAGAGTAGCTTTCTTTATTTAACTGAAAATCAATTTGATAAGATAGATAATTTATGGAGGAGATATTATTCCAATTTAATTGTTTGGCTGGTTTCCAAAAAGATTCCCTTATTTGAAGAAATTCATTAGTTAAGAGAACTTTCGGAGCAAATTTTGATTTTTGGGAGAAACCATAAAATGAATAGAAAAGGTAAAGAACCCCACTTAAGAGTAATAACAGACCAAGAATTTGAAAGAGTAAGTCCTCATTATTTTGTATTAAATTAAAAAAGCCATTCAAGCAAAAAATTAAACCAAGAAAAATGGCTAACCTTCTATTTGCCTTAATACTGAAGTTGTTATTTAAACCGAGCAATATTGTTTGATTCATTTTTTACAATTTTACACTTTTTTATTTAAAAATTTTATCCTCCATTAACCTCAATACTTTTATTTTCAGCAAATTCCCGAATAGCTCTTTTAATTTCTAGTGAAGTACTTGAAGTTGTATTGTACGTGAAAGTATAAGCTTCTTTAGTTAGTTGAAAATCAATTTGGTAAGATCCATATTGAATAGATTTAATATCACTCCAATTTAAATGTTTGGCCGGTTTCCAGATTGATTTTTTTATAAGGATAAATTCATTGGTTAACAAGACTTTAGGAGCATATTTAGATTTTTTGGATTGGCCTAAATACCCATACATTATAAAGTACAAGCCACTAATTGATTGGAGAATGAAAAGGATTAAATATTCATTTTGGTACCTGTAGAATTGAAGAATACCTAGACTTACAAAGAGCAAACCTCCAATAATCGACATGATTCTATTGGTTTTTGCTGATATGTAGCTATCGTTTTTGGTGAGCAGTATTGTATGGTTCATTATTAAAATGAAATTTATACTTTAAATATAAGTAATACGATTTATTTCCACAACAGGCATAAATAAAAAAAAGCCATTTTAAAAGGATTTAATCTTCCAAAATGGCTTTCAAATGGGCATATTTATAACTTATGCCATTGCCTCTTCCTCAGTTTCATATTCTGAAATAGGAATACAGCTGCACATCAGGTTTCTATCGCCATAAGCACTATCAATTCTGCTTACTGTTGGCCAAAACTTATTGCTTTTTACAAATGAGATTGGGAAAACAGCTTTTTCTCTAGAATAGGGTAAAGCCCATTCTTCTGCCATAGCAACGCTTAAAGTATGAGGTGCATTCTTCAATACATTGTTTTCTGCATCAGCTATACCATCTGCTACTTCTTGAATTTCTTTTCTGATTGAAATCATTGCATCGCAAAATCTATCTAGCTCTGTTTTAGTTTCACTTTCTGTAGGCTCAATCATCATTGTGCCGGGTACAGGAAAAGAAACTGTTGGAGAATGGTAGCCATAATCCATTAATCTTTTGGCTATGTCTTCCACCTCTACACCAAAATCTTTGAAAGCTCTACAGTCAATAATCATTTCATGAGCTGACCTTCCTTTTTTGTTAGTATATAATACTGGGAAACTACCTTCCAGTCTGGCTTTAATATAATTAGCATTTAAAATAGCTAATTGAGTAGCTTCTTTTAGGCCTTGAGCGCCCATCATACAGATATAAGCATAACTGATAGCCAAGATACTTGCGCTACCCCAAGGAGCCGCAGAGATGGAAGTTATTGCGGAATCACCACCGGTAGGAATGATTGGATTGCCCGGTAAGAACGGTTTTAAATGCTCAGCCACACAAATAGGACCCATACCAGGTCCGCCACCACCGTGAGGAATACAGAAAGTTTTATGTAAGTTTAAGTGACAAACATCTGCTCCAATATTAGCAGGTGAAGTTAAACCTACCTGCGCATTCATGTTGGCACCATCCATATATACTTGCCCACCATGCTGGTGAATTAACTGGCATATTTCCTGAATATCTTCTTCAAATACGCCATGGGTTGAAGGATATGTTACCATTAGACCGGCTAGTTTAGCTGAGTGCTCCTCAGCTTTAGCTTTAAGGTCGGCTAAATCTATATTACCATTTTCATCGCATTTCACAATCACTACTTCCATGCCTGCCATTACTGCGCTAGCAGGGTTGGTTCCGTGAGCTGAAGATGGAATAATTGTTACTGTTCTTTGCTTATCACCTCTGCTTAAATGATAAGCTCTGATTACCATTAAGCCTGCATACTCTCCTTGCGCACCTGAATTAGGTTGTAAGGAGGTAGCATCGAATCCTGTAATTTCTGTGAGCATGTTCTCCAACTTGATGAACATTTCTCTGTAACCTAATGCTTGCTCTTTAGGGGCATAAGGGTGAATATTTCCTAATTCAGGCCATGTAACCGGAATCATTTCTGCGGTAGCATTCAATTTCATGGTGCATGAGCCTAAAGAAATCATGGAATGTACTAAAGAAAGATCTTTGTTTTCCAGCCTTTTAATATAGCGTAGCATTTCGTGCTCAGCATGAAGAGTATTGAAAATTGGATGCTCCAAATAATTGCTTTTTCTGATCAAACTCTCTGACCAATCCAACTCCAAGGTATCCGCTGTCTCATTTATCGGAAATTTTGATGCGTCTTCATCTAAAACTAAGGCAAAAATTTCTATTAATTCTTGAACATCATCAATTCTTGTAGTTTCATTTAAAGCGATGGAAACTGTTTTGTCAGTGCTAAAATTGAGATTGATTTTATGCTCTAAAGTTAATGAGTGTAATGTTTCTCTAAATTTCTCTGATTCTAATTCAACGTTAATGGTATCAAAGTAATTTGCATTCAATACTTTGTAGCCTAAGAAATCTAACCCTTTAGCTAAAAGCTTTGCTAGAGAATGTGTACGAATAGCAATTTTCTTCAATCCTACCGGGCCATGATATACAGCATACATACCAGCCATTACAGCTAGTAACACTTGAGCGGTACAGATGTTAGAAGTAGCTTTTTCCCTTTTGATATGCTGTTCCCTGGTTTGGAGTGCCATTCTGTAGGCTTTATTTCCATTTTTATCTACAGAAACACCAATAATTCTACCAGGTATTTGTCTTTTGAAAGCATCTTTTGTGGCGAAAAACGCAGCATGCGGGCCACCATAACCCATTGGGATGCCAAATCGCTGAGAAGTCCCCACTACACAATCAGCACCAATTTCACCGGGAGGTGTTACAAGCGTTAAAGAAAGTAAATCAGCTCCAATTGTAGAGTAGATGCTGTTTTCTTGTGCTGCCTCCAAAATAGGTTTCAGGTCTATGATATCGCCTGTTTGAGTAATTTGTTGTGCATATAGGCCAAAAATAGACTCATTATTTACATCAATTTTATTGATGTCACCTATTTTTAATTCAATACCGATAGGAATAGCCCTTGTTTTTAGTACGTCTAGTGTTTGAGGGAAAATATTTTCATCTACAAAGAAAACATTAGCATTCTTCTTCTTCCCTTTCCTTAAGCCGTAGAACATACTCATCGCTTCAGCAGCTGCCGTTCCTTCATCTAATAAAGAAGCATTGGCTATTTCCATGCCTGTAAGGTCAATAACCGTTGTTTGGAAGTTAATTAAAGCTTCCAGCCTGCCTTGTGCTATTTCTGCCTGATAAGGAGTGTAGGCAGTATACCAACCCGGATTTTCCATTATGTTCCTTAAAATAACACCTGGCACATGCGTGTTATAATAACCTAAGCCAATATAAGAACGGAAAATTTGATTTTTAGAAGCCATAGCCTTGAAAGATTCTAGAAATTCAAATTCTGTTTGTGCTTCCGGAAGGTTTAAATCCTGCTTGAGACGGATGCCTTTTGGGATAGTTTCCTCAATCAAATGTTCAAGAGAATCTGCTTTCACTGTTTCAAGCATCTCTTTTATTTGCTGATTATCCGGTGCATTATGCCTCACATCAAATCTTTCTTGGTATCGAGGGTTTAATTTCATAGGTTTTGTGTTAATTTTAGACCGTTATTATGAAATTGGCGTTCAAATAAATGCTTTGGGGAAGATTTAAATGAAGGCTCATTTCATATTAATTATAAGATAAACTCTTTTAAAACTTTAAAATATTCAGGCATCTGAATGAAGCCACAAAAGTACAATATATTTAAGAGTATATTTGTTTGAATAACAGTAAAAAATAAAAAATAATTTACCTAAATAATTTAGTCATGAATAAAATATTAATGCTATTAATTGTCAGCTTTTCTTGTACATATGTAGCTCAATCGCAGACGAATGAGAAGCTCGCAAGAAAATACGCAGCCACTATAACTGATGCCGATTTAACACGACATTTAACACTGTTAGCATCTGACTCATTAGAGGGAAGGGAAACAGGGAAAAAAGGGCAAAAAATGGCTGCAGAATATATTAAAAATCATTTCCAGGAAATCGGCTTAACCGGGCCGGTGGATGGTTCTTACTTTCAGAAATTTGACTTGTATCAAACCAGAAGAGGTGATGCTGAAATAATTTTCGGAACAGATACCTTAAAGAATTTGAATGGTATGGTTTACTGGTCCAGCCACCCAATGAAGAGAACAAAAGTTGATTTAATTTTTATTAACGAGGCCAATAATGAAGACCTTTCTAAAATTAATGTGAAAGATCAGTTTGTAGTTTTTAAAGCAAAGGGCCAATTTACACCTGTATTAAGTAAGTTGGAAGAAGCTGGGGCCAAAGGTGCTGTTGTATTGGCGGAAGATAGTTCAAAAATGAAAATGGTGAATCGATACGGTCAGTATTATGTTACTCAAGGTGCTATTTCAAGAAAGAAACCTGAGGAGGGCGGAATGGTAAGCATTGTTACCTATAAAGAAAATGCTGATAAAATGTTTGGAAAACCTTTATCTGAACTTAAGATTGGAGATAAAGTAAAGGCTGAGGTGTTTGGGGAAATTAAAGTGGAAGTGCTGGAAACGGAAAATGTATTGGGCTTTCTGGAAGGTGGTGAGATGAAGGATGAAATTTTAGTACTTACTGCACATTATGACCATGAAGGTATTAAAGGAGATGAGATTTATAATGGCGCAGATGATGATGCTTCCGGTACAACGGCAGTTATGGAAATAGCTGAGGCTTTTGCATTAGCAAAAAAAGAGGGTAATACACCTAAAAGAAGTATTCTTTTTATGCCTGTAACTGGTGAAGAAAAAGGATTGTTAGGTTCTGCTCATTATGCTGAAAACCCTGTATTTCCTTTAGAAAATACGATTACTAACCTGAATATTGATATGATAGGCCGAGTGGATTCCGCCCATAAAGAAGATAGAGAATTTGTTTACCTCATTGGATCGGATAGAATTTCCACTGAATTACATGAAATTAGCGAGAATATGAATGCCTATTATACTAAGCTGGAGTTAGATTATACTTACAATGCAGAAGATCATCCGGATAGAATTTACTACAGATCTGACCACTGGAATTTTGCCAAAAATGGAGTGCCTATCATTTTCTATTTTAATGGTACACATGATGATTACCACAGACCTACTGATACGGTTGAAAAAATTGAGTTTGATGTATTAAAAAAGAGAACGGACTTAGTTTTTTATACTGCATGGGAATTAGCCAACAGACCAGTAAGACCTGCTGTGGATATTGTTGAGGAAGAAAAAAAGTAAGATTGATAATATTCTGAATAAAGAAGGCATCGTTTTTTCAAAGAAATGGTGCCTTCTTTCATTTGGATCAATCGTCAAATCTCAGTATTTCTTATTTCACCCCTTTTCAACCAGGCAATATCGCCATTAGCGAACCTGATTAGGGAGTGATTTCCAAATTTCCCCAATAATTCGGCATCATTCGCTAAAATATTTGCCGGGTAATAGTTGTTTGATAGAAATTGATCTTTTATGGTATCTTCATGAGTGATTTCCAGAGTATTTAAAGACTTATCTGCGGCATTTAATAAGCTCTTATAAACATATGCCTGAGTGCCATCCGGTAAACGAACTCTGAGCCAATTTTTATTGGCAGCATCTACTTGTACTACTTCATTTAAATTTAATTGTTGAATTATTTCAGACTTAGTATTTGCTTTAGCTCTAAGGTTAACAATAGTATTTGCTACTCTGTAATATTGATTGAGCGAAGTTGTATCATTTAACTCTAGTTGATTATTAGGGTCAGAAATAGCCAAAAAATCAAAAGGGTTGACGGCACCTTTCCCGAAACTATAAACACCGAAATGTAAATGGGGAGCCGTTTTAATGGCATTTCCTGTATTGCCTACAAGGCCTAAAGTGTCGCCTATTTTTACCCGCTGTCCAGTATTTACGATCTGGCTATCTAAATGTGCATAGTAATAGGAATAGCCACCTCCCGAAAGAAAAATTATCTTACCCCCTAAGTTATTGGTACCCACCCTTCTGATAGTTCCATCGCTCACAGCAGTTACAGGCATTCCCCTATCTGCAAAAATATCTATGCCCTCATGTTTTCGCTTTCCGGCATCACGGCCATCTCCAAAGAAACTACTGATATTTTTATATGATTTATCGGGTAAAGGGAAAGCCAGCGAGGAGGTATAGCGAATAGTTATTTGATATATTCCACCTCTCAATAATTCAGGCTGTATTCTTATGGCATGCTCTGCAGGATTCTTGACCTTATATTGGAGTGTGTCATTTTCAAATTGCTCATTAAGAAACTTAAAAACATTGTTTTTATGCTCCAATACATCCATAAAAAGAGTAGTGTTTTTATTAGAAATAGGGATGACTGTTATTTCAATATTCTGTCCCTCCTTTACATCGTACCTGAGTAAAGAAGCTTTTGGCTCACTGGCTGTAAATCTTATGAGTTCTTCATATGGCAGAGTTACTTTAATTGAGTCTCTTAAAACATTTTCTCCGGCTGCAATCCAATCTTTTGCTAAGGCAGTGTTTTTTAAATCAGTGTCAGTTAAAGTTTCTTTGTACTTTTCGTAAGGACTTTTAGGAGTAAAAAACTGATCCATTTTACAAGAGCTTAATAAAAAAG
>JBBSPJ010000129.1:0-10597 GCA_038258905.1 Cytophagales bacterium | reverse complement strand
ATCCTTTCATGAGCGTACTCCCTCTCTTTTGTCCCCAAGCCCCTTTTACTTCCTCCAATAGGAAAAAAAGGACTAGAGATGTGTTTTTTAAGGAAATAATTGAGTATCGGTTGAAAATATAAACTAGTCAAATTATTTCCTTACACAATGGTGCGTGTCTTACGCAACCTGATTAGGATTGCAGATAAGCTAGAGTATGTATATTAAATTCGCTTACTTTGTAAAATTTAAATAATCCGATTGGAAAGAGGTACTTTAATTATAAATAAAGTCTGATAGGTTAAAATTAATTCACTTGAATAAATTTATAACGGTTGATTTTAGCTATTTCAGTGGCTTATAGCGCTCTCATTTAGTGTAATTTCTAACTTTTCTATGATGGTTCGTGAAACATGAACCCTGGCAAAAAATCACCAATTCTTCACCTTCTCTAATGTCTTTAAAAAAGCATCGGCTTTTTGATAACCTGGCACAGCTTGAATGGTCTTAAAGTCTTCTTTAATATAAACGATTGTTGGGTAGCCACTTACTCCCATGGAGCGTGCCATCATTTGGTTGGTAATAGTATCTTGTTTAATAATGATCTTATCCTGACTTTCAGCATTAAGCTTTACTGCATAAAAGTGCTCATTTACATACTCAGCAACTTTTTCATCTGCAAAGGTGTCTTTATCCATTTTTTTACACCATCCACACCAGTTAGTATAAACATCTACAAAGATTTTTCTTGGGTTCTGCTGATTTAAAACATAAGCTTCTTCTAAAGTAAGCCAGTTAATTTTAGCTTTTTCTTTTGGCTTAAAAGTAAACGCTATTGAAATAAGAATCGCAATTGCAGTTATATATATTAATGGGCTTTTCATAAATTTTGGGAATCTAAAACTAAATATAGCTATAAAATTAAAAATGTTAACGTCAATAAAACAAATTTATGAGCTGACTAATTCATCATGTGTAAGCTTTACGACCTTTTTGCTTGATATTCTGACATACACAAATACTATTCCAAATAAAATACCTGCTACACTTGCCATAGCCCCAGCAATAGACCCATTGATGTAGATGGCTAAAAAATGTCCGCCTATAGCAGATAAAATACCAAATAGGCAGGATAAGAAAATCATTTTTTTCAAATCATGGGTGATCAAATAAGCTGTAGCTGCTGGTGCAATCAAGAAAGCTACTACTAAAATGGCGCCTACTGATTCAAAAGAAGCCACAGTAGTGAATGAGACAAAAGACATAAGCAGGTAATTCCAGAATGTAGCAGATATTCCTAAAGATATAGCAAATTCAGGATCGAAAGTGGTAATCTTTAATTGATTGAAACTCAAGCTCACAAATAAGATCACCATAAGAAATACTGCACCTAATAAGTAGATAGCAGATGGGCCAATATCTAATCCGGAAGATAGGGTAATGGTATCTAATGGAACATAAGCAATTTCTCCATATAATACACATTCTTGATCTAAATCGACCTGCCCGGTATAGGCTGATATTAAAATAACGCCTAATGCGAAAAGCCAGGTAAAAGTTACTCCAATGGAGGCATCCGACTGTAGTTTTCCTTTATTGGTTAAAAATTCAATGAGAAATGTGGTGATGATTCCTAAAGTGCCTGCTCCAATAAGCATTGTGAGGGAATCGCGGCTTCCTGACCATAAAAAAGCCAATACAATCCCAGGTAATACAGCATGGGATATAGCATCTCCTACCATAGCCATTTTCCTTAAAATAAGAAAGCAGCCTAATATTCCGCATGACATGGCTACTAAAGCACCAGTTAATATTATGTAAAAGCTTGACATCTTGGATTATAAACTAAGAAAGCCCACAAAACTCCTGTTTTGCGGGCTTCATATATTTTTACTCTACTATAAATTTACCTTGCATAATCATTACATGACCTGGAAATGAGCAAATGAAATCGTAAGTGCCTTTTTCAGGAGCTTCAAATTCAATTGTGTCCTCTTCTCCACCACCTAAGAGTGCTGTTTTAACAATCACTTTATCCTTCTGACTGTCAGCTATGTAACCACTTTCTTTGGCTGTGGCTGCTTTCTGGCCAAAATCCATAATATCGGTACCTTTTTTTAGCAATACCCAATTATGTCCCATTTGCTCAACTGTCATTTTACCTACATGCTTCAAAGTAAGCTTTACAGTCTGCCCAGCTTTAACTTTTATTTCATCCAGGTTAAACTGCATTTGATCATTACCTTCAATGGTAATTTCCATTACTTCATTTACATCAGCAGCCTGATTCTCAGTGGAATTTGGGTTTGCCTCACGCTCTCGTTGTTCTTGCTGCATTATTTCTTTAGAAGTAAGAGGCTTATCCTCATTTTTCTCTTCTGTGGAATTATTTCCTCCACAGGCAATAAGTATTCCCAGGAGCAATGCGCTAAGTGTTAATTTTAAAATATTCATAATTATTTCCTTTGTTTTGTTCTATTTATATGATCGTAATATCTCTACTAATGTTGTTACAGTTGTAAATTATCTTTAAATTAATAGGGTATTTCGGAATTATGTGGATCCACTTTCGGATAACCTAATTTTTCTTCTAGCCTTTTCTCTAATTCAGGGGTAATTAAATGCTCTATTGTATCAGCATCTTCATGCACATGGTCGGGTGCTATCCTAAGATATTCTGTTAAATATAATTCCCATAATCGGTGTAGTTTTACTAGCCTTGCAGCTTTTCTTTGCCCAAAAGGAGATAGGTAGTAGCCTTCACTGTTCTGAAATAAGTACCCATGTCTTTTTAGTCTTTTTAAAATCCTTCTAATTAATTTATCAGTATAAAATCGTTTTTCCCTGATCATTTCTATTGTTTTTGGCTCGCCAAAACTTTTCTCGGCCTCAGCTACCTGGAAAAATACTTTGATTATATTCTCATCCTGAATTCGGTGTTTATGGTGAATTTGCTTTAACCATTTTGCCAAAATCCCTTTTTTAGGAGCAAACAAGATGGAGCCAAAAGCAATAATAGATAATACCATTACTACCCATGGGCCTGTGGGCATATTTGGAGCAATATAACTGATGAATGTGCCTGAAAAGCCCGAAAAGCCACCTATAAAGGCGGCTAATACCAATATTCTCGGTAAATAACCCGACCAATATTTGGCAGCTGCTGTGGGAGTAATTAATAAAGCAGCCATCAATACCACACCTACAGCCTGAATCCCGGTAACTACAGCCAGTACAGTTAATGAACTCAACATAAAAACCAAACCTTTCACCGGTAAACCCATAGATTGACCAAAAGCTTCATCGAAACTGATAAGTTGTAGTTCTTTATAGAAGAGGGTAACTGTTATAACTAATAATATGCTAATAACAGAAAAGATAATAACATCTTGTTGCACCATGGAGGCAGCTTTTCCAAAAAGGAATGAATCAAGGCCGGTTTGAGCAGCATTGCCAGATTGCTGAATATAAGTAAGTAAAAGAATGCCGAAGCCAAAGAATACAGATAAAATTAAACCGATAGCTGTATCTTCCTTAATTTTGGAGTTTTTTGAGATATAATCTACTAAAAGAATTGAGATCCAACCCGAAATAAAAGCGCCTATAATTAAAAAGAAATAGTTTTTTGTACCACTAAACAGAAAAGCAATACAAATACCGGGTAAAATGGCATGCGCAATGGCATCACCAATTAAAGCCCTTTTTCGCAGAAAAGTAAAGGAACCCACCACAGCTGCACTGGCACCTAAAATGATAGTTCCGAGTGATACGTAGATGACATTTACATCCTGAAATGAAAAGAAATTACGAATATTATCCCACATAATTATTCCCTGTTAGGAAACCTGTTTTTCTGTATTAAATCACTTATTTCTGTCAATAAAGTTAATTTACCACCGTAAGTTTCTTGTAATAACTCAGGGGTAAAGGCCTCCTCAATAGGTCCGCTGGCCACCAATCGCATATTTAAAAGTATTATCCAGTCGAAGTAACGTGCCACAGATTGTAAATCGTGATGTACAACAATAACTGTTTTTTTATCAGCAGACATTTGTCGGAGCAGTTCTACAATAGCTTTTTCTGTCGATGCATCCACTCCTGCAAATGGTTCATCCATAAAATAGATATCAGCTTGCTGAGCCAATGCTCTCGCTAAAAATACTCGTTGTTGTTGGCCTCCGGAAAGCTGCGATATCTGCCTATCCTTAAAGCTTTCCATTCCTACTTTGCTCAGGCTGTCCATAACAATCTCTCTATCAACTTTCTTAGGGCGTTTTAGTAAACCTAGTTGGCCGTATCTGCCCATCATAACCACATCATACACAGAGGTTGGGAAATCCCAATCTACAGATTCCCTCTGAGGTACATAACTGATTCTGTTTCTGACCTCTTTTAGGGGTTTATCTAAAATATTAATGTAACCACTACTCATAGGTAATAAACCCATAATTGCTTTTAAAAGAGTGGACTTACCAGCTCCATTTGGACCGATTATCCCTATCAGTTTTCCGGCAGGTAGTGTGAGATCCACGTCCCAAAGCACTGGTTTCTTTTCATAAGAAACCGATAAATCGTGAATTTCTATAATGGGGTCCTCTACTTGCTTAATCATAGTCCTTTTTGAGAATTTAAATCAGTTCTTAGGCCTTTTACTATCATATTTACATTAGCATTCACCATCCCTAAATAAGTACCTTCGGAAGTGCCCGGTTCACCCATAGCATCTGAATATAAACTTCCGCCAATTATTACTGTGTGCCCTTGACCTTTGCAGCCTTCTATCACTGCTTTAATAGCTTTTTCTGAGACAGAAGTTTCGGTATAAATGGCTGGGATTTGTTTTTCAACTATAAAATTAACCAATGAACTTACGTCCTGTAAGCCATATTCTGATAGTGTGGAAATCCCTTGTAAGCCTCTTACTTCAATTTGGTAAGCATTGCCAAAGTATGCAAAGGCATCATGGGCGGTGATTAATATCCTGTTTTTTTCAGGTATCTGTTTAATTTTTAGTGTTACTGCCTGATCTAAACTATCCAGTTTTTTTGCGTATTGCTCAAAATTTTGTTGAAAGGATAGCCCCTTGAGGCTGTCGATTTTGTTTAATTTTTTGGGTAATGAGGCAAGGGCTTGTTTCCAAAGTTGTACATCAAACCAAATGTGAGGGTCAAAAGCACCTTGAAAAGTGCTATTATTGATAAGTTGCGTTTCCTCTAAGGCTTCTCCTAAAGAGATAACAGTTTTCTTTTTTGCTAACTTTTCTAAAATTTCACCCATTTTCCCCTCCAAAAACAATCCATTATATACAATAATGTCAGCATTCTGAAGCTTCACAAGGTCGCCATGAGAAGCTTTATAAAGGTGTGGATCTATGCCTGGACCCATCAAAGCTTCAACAGTTGCATTATCTTTTACAATGTTTTTAACGCCATCCGCTACAATGCCTGTTGTGCATACAATATATAGTTTACCATCTGCTTCTTTCTTATTATCACAAGAAAGGATTATAAAAAATAAGAGAAATAATGGAATAAACGACTTCATATTAATTGGTAACCAATACATTTTGAGCTATTTCTTTACTGATGAATAATTTGTTTTTACTATCTACTAAAATCTCCATTGATCCGTCAAACTCAACCCGATCAATGATTTTAGTTTTCGCTCCCAGGTAAATCCCAATCTTGTCTAAATGTTGTAAAAAAAGCGGATTCGTATCTTTTACAGCTACAACAATTCCGTTGCCATTTAGGGCAACTTCTGCTAATGGAATTTGAGGTTTTTCTTTGAACTCACCATTCTCATCAGGTATTGGATCACCATGTGGATCGTACTTAGGATGACCTAGAAACTCATCTAATCTTTTGATCAGTAGGGGAGATTTAATATGCTCTAATTGCTCTGCAATTTCATGCACCTGATCCCAATTAAACTTCAATTTCTCTACCAAAAAAACCTCCCATAATCTGTGTTTTCGGATCACCTGCAGTGCGGATTTTTTTCCCGATTCTGAGATTTTCACTCCCTGATATTTCTTATAAATCACTAAATCTTTTTCCGATAATCTTCTTAACATATCAGAGACAGAGGCCGCTTTGGTTTGCATCTCATCTGCGATGGCATTGGTTGATACATCATTTTCACCAGCGTTCGAAAGATGGTATACAGCTTTTAAATAGTTCTCTTCAGCAAAGCTTAATTTTTTCATTCACATTCTAATTTGTTGCAATTTAAAATATTATTAGATTAATCTAAAAATAATATTCATAAATTTTAAAATAAAATAAATAGCTTAAATTGGGGCATTAGAGCGGTATTAGTTAAGTCTAAAAATTATTTTAGTTTAATATTTTTTATAAAAGTTATTAATTTTTCATATTCTGAATCCCAGTAAATACTCTCCCCAGGAAGTTGTTTATAAAAAGTGGTGTTATCAATCAATTGAGCTATAGAATGAGGATCTAGCTTATTAAAATCAAGGAATAAAGCTGCCGGGTAGGCATCAAGCATTTTCTCCCATTTAGCATTCTGAGATACAATCATTGGCTTATTGTAGGCTAAATACTCATAAAACTTAGTTGGTTTTCTGTTTTTAAGATTAGTATTGATATGGTAAGGTAAAATAGCCATATCGGATAGCTCAATAGCTTTTATAATCTCGGAGTGGGGTACCGGATGATCTCCTCCAATTAATTCAATATATGAGTGTGGTTTAATACTTTGTTTAACAGACTCAAGGTATTGTGCATCAGCAGAGTATCCTATAATTTTCAATGTAAAATTTGAATTAATCCTATGGAGTTTTTTCACCAGCTCTATGGCATATATTGTGCCATATTCTTTACCTATGGTGCCTGTATATACCATATTGATTGATCGCTTAGTGTCAATAGAAACAGGATGGCTACGGCTTACACTATCCGGTTTAAGCACCTTGTTTTCAATAATAGCATATTTTTTACCTCGAATAAAGCTTAATTCTTCTTCATAGGTCTCTTCAGCCAAAATATAACCTGATATAAAGAACCGAGAGCTTTGTTCTATGCCTTTTAAAAGTGTTAATAAAATTGGTTTTAGTAAATATGGATAGCTACTCCCATACTTTAAGTTTTGAGTATAATTTTCTTGCACATCATAAAGAATTGGTGTGCCATATAAAATTCTGATTATATAGTTAACTAACAGTAATTCAAGGCTACTAACTATTACTATATCAGGCTTTACTTTAATATACTGTTTATAATATTTCCAAGATGCTGTTAGCCTGGATATTGAAGTTCTATTGAAATTAAAAATAGGGTGAAATGAAATATTTTCGTATTTATTTATCTTTTTTGATTTAAAGCCTATGATATTTACCGCATATTTATTTGTTTGCGCAAGTGAACGACCAATCTTTTGAAAAGACCTCACGTCATCAACTGGTTTTAGTACAGAAGCAATTAGTATTTTAATTTTAGTATCCACCGACATAAAGGTAAAACAGAAAATGGAATTTAAAGAATTTATAGAAAGAGCCTGGGAAAATAGAGAGTATCTTAAAGATAAGGATACACAAATAGCTGTGAAGACTGTAGTAGAAGAATTAGACGAAGGGAAAATCCGGGTAGCCGAACCTTTAGACAATGGAGAGTGGCAAGTGAATGAGTGGATTAAAAAAGCAGTGATACTATATTTTCCATTGCAGAAAATGCAAACTATAGAGTTAGGCCCTTTTGAATTCCATGATAAAATCAAACTGAAGAAAGGCTTTGAGAAATTAGGCGTTAGAGTAGTGCCTCATGCTATAGCACGTTACGGATCTTTTATTAACACAGGAGTAGTAATGATGCCTTCTTATATTAATATTGGTGCTTATGTAGATAGTGGAACCATGGTTGATACCTGGGCTACAGTAGGCAGTTGCGCTCAGATAGGTAAGAATGTTCACTTAAGTGGTGGTGTCGGTATTGGTGGAGTTTTAGAGCCCATACAAGCTGCTCCTGTAATTGTGGAAGACAATGCTTTTATCGGATCTCGTTGTATCATTGTAGAAGGAGTTAGAATTGGGAAAGAAGTTGTTTTAGGTGCCAATGTGACATTAACAGCTAGCTCAAAAATAATAGATGTTACAGGGCCTGAGCCAAAAGAATACATTGGTTATGTGCCTGAACGATCAGTAGTAATCCCTGGCTCTTTTGTTAAAAAATTCCCTGCCGGTGACTATAATGTTCCTTGTGCATTAATCATTGGGCAGAGAAAAGAGAGCACTGATAAAAAGACTTCACTCAATCAAGCGCTAAGAGAAAATAACGTAGCAGTATAATCGTTACCTTTTGGCATCTAATTTGTGATAGCTACTTTATGAAGAAATTTATTTTTATTTTCTTATTGATTACTTCGTTCGCTTTAACAGCTCAGGATTATGAGTCGTATTTTTCAGAAAATCAAAAAGAAGATTTTCCGAAAATTGAAGATAAGCCCTTTGATTTTGGAGAAGAAATAGAGTATAAAATTTATTATGGTTTTTTTACGATAGGAAAAGGTAGCTTCAAAGTACATGAAAGACCTCATAAGGTTAATCAAAGAGCCGCCTATAAAATTGATGTGAGAGCACAAACAACCGGCATGGTGGATTGGGTGGCAAAAATTGATGACCACTGGGGTGGCTATGTAGATACCACTGGGCTTGTGCCTCATAGGGCAATTAGAAATATTAAAGAAGGTAATTATAGAAAAACGGAAATTGTTAATTACGATCACAACTCGCAAATGCTGGAAGTGAAAGTGAAAGGTACTTATGATAAGACTTTTCAAGATCCTATGTACTATGAATTTCCGCAACAGGTGCGAGATTTGATTAGTGGTTTTGCCTATTTTAGAACTATTGATTTTACAAAAATGGTTGTTGGAGAAATAATTACTGTACCTGCATTTTTTGAGGACACTTTTTACAATCTACAAGTAATTTACCGTGGTAAGGAAACTATTGAAACACCTGTAGGTAAAATTAGTGCCTACAAGGTGGTACCAATAATGCCTAAAAATAAAATATTTGAAGGTGAGGATGCTGTGGAAGCGTGGTTTTCTGCTGATAAAAATAAAATCCCACTAAAAATAAAAGCTAAGCTTTTTGTAGGCTCTGGTGGACTCGAAATTACAGGTTTTAAAAATGTAAAATACCCTATCAGTTTCGTTATGAGTAAATAGACAGAAATTGAATTGTCGAAAGGCTATCAAATGCTGGTAGCTTTGCATCAAATATTATTAATCCAACTTTACTAAATTTACACCAAATTAATTATCAATGAATTTTAAGTATTCAGCAAATTTATTTTTTCTATTAATAATTCTTTTTTCTGCTTGTAATGAAAAAGATGATGAGTCAAAAGGAGATGTTTTTTATAATCAGGGAGAGTATCAAAAAGCGGTAGATGCCTATTCAGAACATCTTAAATTGAAGCCATCAGATGAAACTGTGCTTTATAACAGAGGTAGAGCCTATGAAGAATTAGGTAATTTTGACAGGGCATTGGAAGACTTTACTAAAGTTTTAAAAATTGACCCTAAAAATCAATCTGCCCTATTAAGTTACGGAAAGCACTTTTACAGGGAGAAAGATTATGAAAATGCAGCATTTCAATTTGAGAAAGCATATAAAATAAATAGCTCGAGTTCTCAAGTAGCATTACTATATGCTCGTGCATTGCATAAATCGGGAGAGGTGGAAAAAGCTATGGAACATTATGATATAGCTATTAGTAATGATGATAGAAACGCTGAGGCCTTTATGTATAGAGGTGCTCTAAAATATTATTTGAAAAGAACTACCAGTGGCTGTAATGATATTCAAAAAGCAAGAAACATGGAATATGCACCTGCAGAAGATCTTTATAATCAGTATTGTAAGTAGTATTGAGTAGAAATTAATATAATTAAAGACCTTTGGTTTACCTGACTGAAGGTCTTTTTTTTAGCCCAAAAATGGATTGAGTATGTACTTTATGTGTATAAATTTATTAATAAAAAAGCCCGGACTTACATCCGGGCTTCTAAACAGTAGCGAGAAGCAGATTTGAACTGCCGTCCGCCAACCGGCGGATATGAGTGCTGCGCTCTCAGCAATAGAGCATTTCACTTAGGATACTTTTCTTTTAATTCATTCCAGATGTGATCCCGACCTTTAGCCGACTTCAACTGTTTTTCTCTGCTGATAGCTTCCTTTTTGTCAGAGTATTCTTCTGTAAAGAGAATTTCCCAAGGTCTAAATCTAGCTGTATATCCTTTCTTAGAATAGATGTTGTGACTATCCAGTCTATTATTTAAATTAGAGGAGTAGCCTATATAGATTTTATGATGTGTGGGGCTATAAAGAACATAGACGCTGAACTTTTTTTTGGGTTTTAGCTGAAATAAAAAAGGCAACCGAAGTTGCCTTTAAGAGTAGCGAGAAGCAGATTTGAACTGCCGTCCGCCAACCGGCGGATATGAATCCGGGGCTCACCTGACCGATACCTGTAGGGTAGGCATCAGAGGAGCTATTAGCGTTAATCGAACTTTTCTTTAATGATTTGCCAAATAAACTCCCTTCCTTTTGCAGATTTCAACTCCTTTTCTCGTTTCAGAGCAGATATTTTGT
>JBBSPJ010000128.1:0-10613 GCA_038258905.1 Cytophagales bacterium | reverse complement strand
TTCTGTTAAAATTCAAGTAGAACCACTTGTTTTAATAAAACTAACTCTCCTTTTACAAATTTTACCCATTGTCTTTAACCTAAATAAAACCTTATTTCGAAAAATTAGTTGTATATACATATATTGTTGTTGTATAAAATAATAAATAATGTCAGATAATCTACATCTTTTCGAAAATACGATATATGAAGGGGTATCTTTAAAAGATGCCAAAAGTGCCATTATCATGACCCACGGTAGGGGAGATAATGCAGATAAAATGAAGAGCTTAGCTAAGGATTTGAATATTCCTGCACACACCGCTATAATTTATCCCATTGCCACCAACAATACCTGGTACCCAAAAGGTTTTATGGAAGACTATAGCGAAAATCAACCTTGGTTGGATTCAGCTTTGGAAAATTTGGGAGCTATCATCAAGCATTTGAATGAGCATGAAATTACCAATGACAAAATTTTTTTATTGGGCTTTTCTCAAGGTGCTTGCCTTACTTTAGAATACGCCACCAGAGAAGCACAAAAGTATGCAGGAATTGCCATTTTAAGTGGAGGATTAATCGGTCCGCATATTGAAAATAGCCATTATAACGCTGATTTTGAAGGGACTGAAATTTTCATTGGTTGTAGTGATATTGACCACCATATTCCTGAGAGTAGATTACATGAATCAGAAGAAGTAGTAGCCCCTATGGGAGCCAAAGTTGATAAGAGGGTATATCCCGGAGAGGATCACATCATCAATCAGGATGAAATACAGAAAGTAAACCAAATGATTGAGAATTTATAAATCAGCTCCATGAATTTTAGAGGAATAATTAAAGGATTGCATCATATCACTGCTACCGTTAACGATGCGCAGGAAGATTACGATTTTTATACCAAGCTATTAGGACAACGCTTTATTAAAGAAACAGTAAATTTTGATAATGAAAATGTTTATCATTTTTATTATGGCAATGAAATTGGTGCTCCATCAACAGTTTTCACCACTTTTCCTTATAAAGGGCAAGATGTACGAGAAGGTATTATAGGTTCCGGTCAGGCTTACGAAACTGTTTTTTCTGCTCCTGAAGGAAGCTTGAGTTTTTGGGAAGCTAGACTTGAAAAATATAGATTAAATTTTTCAAAAGTTCAAAGCTTTGGAAATGATAAATTAGTCTTTAAAGATCCATCAGGTCTAAATATTGCCATTATTGAAGATTCTGATGACAAGCGTTCTCCGGTTTGGAAAACTGATGATATCCCGCAGAATAAAAATATCATTGGAATCCATCATATGGTTTTGGCTATAGTAGATGTGGAAGAGACTTTAAATTTCCTTAAAGTGTTTGGTTACGAACAAACTGCTAAAGAAGGAGATTTCACTAAAGTAGAAAGTGCTGAATCCGGTGCCGGAAATACCTTGGTGATAATGGAGGCAGGAGATTTACCGAGAGGGAAGAATGGTTTAGGTACGGTACACCATGTAGCCCATAGAGTTGAGAAATTAGAAGATTCCCTGAAAATTAGGGATTATTTAGTAAACGAATTAGGTTTAAAAGTTACGGAAGTAAAAGAGCGGAAATATTTTCAATCGATATATTTCAGAATTCCCGGTGGTGTATTGTTTGAAGTGGCCACTGAAGGGCCTGGCTTTCTAGTAGATGAAAGTAATGAAGAATTAGGTAGCTCATTGAAATTACCGGAATGGCAGGAGCCACATCGAGAGAGAATCACTACTGGCTTACTTCCTTATCAAAAATAATTTTTTAAGATAATATAGTTTGATCATCTGCCCAAAGTCAAAAAATAATGCATAATTTTTTGGATTAGGAGCCTCCTTCTGGAGGTCTTTTTATGACAATTATTATTACAGATAAGTCATTTTAAATACTAAAATGTTATGCGCGAAAAATCATTTAATCGAAGAACTTATATTTTATTGTGAGCTTAGGGTTTTCTGCTTGCCATCGTTTAATTTGTGTAGTATCAAGTCTATTACCCATAATATTAATGTATCTTAAGTTCTTTAGTGCCTTCAGTTTTTCTATTTCATTAGAAATGATTAAAGAATTTAACCCGATATTTAGGCTATCAAGTTGTTTTAGCTCAGCAAAATTTGCAGGTAGTGCGGTAAGATTTAAGTACCATAAATTTAAAACCTCCAGGCTTTCTAATTTTGAGATAGCGGGAGTTAATTTATTTTCTGGAGCGTAATCAATTTTAGAATTTAATGCACTCATTGGAGGTAAAACGACCCATTTATTAGAGTCTATACTTATAGTTAATTTTCTTATTCCATTTAAAGTGCTTATTTCTTCAGGCACCTTTACATAGCCTTGATCATTTAAAATTAACCTTGCTTCATTATCATTTAAGTAGGGATTAACCTTAAAAGCAGATAATTCACTGCTATTATTACAAGAAAAAAGCATTAATAAAATAGACCCAACAGTTAAGAAACAGTATATTTTTATCATAATGTGAAGTGAAGCCAAAAAACAGTTAATTGAAGATATTAAAATTTAATTTAACCATTTGCTGTATGGTCACTTAAATTTTTAAATTTTCTATATACCAATCCTAAAATTGGCCCTAAAGCTAAAAGAGGTAATACATAATGGAGTTCAATACTTAAATTCAACCAATTAATCAATTGAATACTAACAATGGTTATAGCAAAGCCAATCGAATTGACTAACGTTAAGGCACTTCCTTTCAAATGAGGTATGGCGTTTTGGGCTACTAAGGTAGAGAACAAAGGAGAATCAGCTACTACAGTTATTCCCCAAATCAGTAAAAATAAAATAAAAACTAAAGGATTGGCTAGGTTGAAAATAATTGGAAGTAGCAGGCAACAAATTCCTGAAATGCTTAAGGCAGAAAATGCTACTTTTTGAGAGCTAGTACTATGTGCTAAATAACCCGCAATCACACAGCCTAGTGCTCCTATAGCAATTATCATAAAGGATAGCATAGCAATGTTTATTCCATTATAACCATGGAAATCGCTATGACCTATTAATAATAATGGTACAAATGCCCAAAAAGTGTATAATTCCCACATATGACCGAAATAACCATAAGCAGCCTGCTTAAACTCCCTAGGTTTAAATATACTAAAAATGGCAGACCACTTAAAAGTTTGAGCAGCTTGGCGAAATGGACCGTTCGGTACAAAAATAAATATAATTAAGCCTCCAAAAAGCGCAATGGTGGAGGTGGCAATAATAATTACTTCCCACTGAAAATCTCCATCAAAGGAATTTAGTAAATGAGGGAATGCGGTACCTAAAACTAAAGCCCCCACTAAAAAGCCTAATGATTTTCCCAAGCCTTTGTCAAAGTAATCAGATGCAATTTTCATTCCTACCGGGTATACTCCAGCCAGGCAAACCCCCGCTAAAAAACGGAGCAACAATAAGCTTTCATAAGTATTTTCTTCTAGGGTTATTAATCCATTAAACAATGCACCTAATACGGCAGAAATAAAAAACACTTTAGAAGGAGAAAATCTATCTGCTATTGTTAAAATGGCAAATACTAAAGTGCCGGAAATAAACCCCAATTGAATGGCAGAAGTAAGATGCCCTAAAGCTGTGGATGGTAAATGATATGCAAAAATTAAATCAGCAATTACAGCATTGCCAGCAAACCAAATAGAAGTGCAGCAGAATTGTGCTATTACGATAATTATTAGCACATAATTTCTTCTTTTTTTCATGACCAAAATTAATGTTTTTTATTTCGGTATTAAATTCTGAAAAGAAACTTTCAACTATTTTCTTATTTTTTATCGAACTACATGTACCTACATGAGTTATATTTACATTCTAATTATAAAATCATCTAACTATGAAGGGAAATTTATTTTTAATGTTCATTGTTATGGCTGCAGGGGCGGTTTTGCCCATTCAAGCTGGGTTTAATATTCAAATTGGCAAGACAGTGCAACAACCCATTTTTGCCGCTTTTGCTTCATTTTTGATAGGTACAGTCGCCCTTTTCATATACCTGCTCTTACTAAAGTTTAATTTTTCCACCATATCCGCTACCAAGTCAGTATCTCCGATTGTTTGGACAGCAGGTATTTTGGGTGCGTTTTATGTAGCAGCTATCATTATCATAGCACCTAAGTTAGGCACTGCACTTACATTTTCACTCGTTGTAGGCGGGCAAATGATCATTTCTCTTATTTTAGACCATTATGGTCTGCTTGGCTTCCCCATAAAAGCCATTAATTGGCAAAGATTACTTGGGGTAGTTTTTTTGGTTGCAGGAGTATTGTTGATCAGGAAATTTTGAAGATATTTTTCGCTTCAATAAAAATATTTAAGGATATAATATCATTTATTTGATTGTTAATTAATTAAATCATATATTCATTACGTTTTTGTTCCTAATCTATGCGTCATGCTTAAGAAAACTTTAAAAATCTTTTTATTCATATTACTGGCTTTTACTTTATTTTCCTTTTGGATGTCGCCCCGCCTAGGTGGATTACTTCCTCTGGGGAAGGAAGAGATAGGTAGGGAAATATTTCATTTAGCTTTTGATTCTTCCACTAATTCTCAGCATCAATTAACTTATGAGGATAATTCACACTGGGAACATTTAGTTGAGTTACGTAAAGAGTATCATCTAGATAGTTTAGTGGGATATGCTACAAATGATTTTGATAAAATTATTACCATACAAAATTGGGTGCAAAGCCGATGGGTGCATGATAGTTATAATACACCTGAAAAATATAATGCTGTTTTTATCTTAAAAGCTGCTGAAAAAGGGGAAAGGTTTAGGTGTGTGGAATACAGCTTTGTAATGGGACAATGTTTATCTGCTTTAGGTTTTAAGGTACGTGGCTTAGGCCTTATGACTAAAGATATTAGTGATGTGAAATCTGGAGGAGGGCATGTGGTGAATGAAGTTTATTTAGAAGGCTTAAAAAAATGGATAATGATAGACCCTCAGTTTGCATTGATCCCCACTTTTCAGGGAGTTCCCCTTAATGCTGTAGAGTTGCAGGAATGCATAGTCAATAATAGGGCTTTTGATATTCTAAATCCAAGTAAAACAACCACAAAAAATAAATATGAACAATGGATTAGTCCGTATTTATATTATTTTACTACCACTTTAAGCGGACAAAGTGTTGGAATTAAAGACAGGATTTTAGGAAATAAAAAGCAATTGACTTTATACCCTCTCGGTGCTGAGCAACCCACTTATTTTCAGAAAATATTTCGTCTAAATACATCCTATTATACCCATTCAATAAATGATTTTTATCCTGAAATTAATTAATGCTAGAAATGAAATTTGTTTAAAATAAATACATAAATATTTCACAAATACTCCTTGCAATTTTGAAGAGTATGTAGTGATGAAAAAAAATTCATCGATTAATTAGAGCTATTGATCTTCTATTTACGCCAATATGTAATAGATGTAAACATTAGGAGATAATGTGTAAGCAAATTTATTATCATCTCACTAATTTTACATTGTTGAAATCATATTGCCCAGATCTAAACAAACTATTTGTTTTGTTAAATTAGGGATAGATAAGAAATGACATTAATTGATATAAAAAATGGATAATCTACTGCAAATTGCTAATGGACATAAATCAAATTTTAAAGTGCTGAAAAGTGCTGTCAAGAATTTTGAGAAAATTGTTTTCAGTAATCCTACTATTACTAATCAACAACTTCCCAAGGAAGTCATTAATATCAATACTTATTTTAGCAATTCATTTCATTCTCTCATTCAAGTAGATGCTCAACTGTATATCAAAAAATTTACGCCAGGGGTCATTGATCAAATTAATTTGAGAAGGTCTGATTTAGGTAGACCTTTGTCCGACCTAACTAACAATATTAAGAATTTTAATTTAATTGAAGCCGCTCAATCAGTCATTGAAACAAAAAAAACAGTATATGAGCAGGTAGAAACTACAAAAGGGCAATGGTTTTATTTGCATATAAACACTATTACTGCAAATAATGGTTTTGAAATTGTTGGTGCTAATATTTCATTTCACGATATTACAAAGCTTACATTGTCAAAACAGCAGGCAGATAAAGACAACGTTAAGCTTACCAGAATTAATAAAGATCATGAGAATTTTATTTATTCAGTTTCTCATGATTTGAAATCTCCCCTTAACAGCATGGAAGCATTGGTTTCGCTCATTAATGGCTCAGAAGATATAGTTGTTATAAAAGAGCTGTCTGCACATTTATTGAAATCTGTGAAAGGCTTACATGAAACCATCAGTGAATTATCAAATATTACTGATATAGAAAAGGATATAGCTGGAGAAGATAGTATTAAACTGCCTTTGCTTATAGAGGAGGTAAAATGGAGCCTTCGCGGTTTGTTAGAAGATTCTTTTGCTTCAGTGAATATTCAATTAGAGATAGAAGAGATCAACTTTTCAAAGAAATATTTAAGAAGTATAATTTACAACTTTTTATGTAATGCAATTAAGTATAAATCGAACAACAGACAATTAAAAATAGATATCAAAACCAGAAAGCAAGATAATTATATAGTTTTGTCCATTAAAGATAATGGTATAGGTATTTCTGAAAGTAAGATCGAGTCTATTTTCTCTAAATTTAAACGTATTGACGCCGGAGATAATACCATTGAAGGAACTGGAATTGGCCTGTTTTTAGTAAAAAGAATAGTTTTAAATGCCGGTGTAGAAATGAAAGTGCAAAGTGAAGTAAATAAAGGGACAACTTTCGAAGTGTTTTTTCCGGTAAAATGAGTTGATTAGCAATAAAATTGTTCGCTTTTATAAATTTTATAGGGCTATTAAAATGGATTCATTCTTACTTTAATTTTAATAAAAAGCATCCTCAATATGTAAATATTTGGTGTTATCCTTCAGGTCAATACTTAATATATCAAAACGTACATCCTTATGCCAATTAATAGCATAAATATAATGCTCAGCGGCCTCTAAAATTTTCTTTACTTTCCCGTAATTTACTCGCTCTTCAGGGTAACCGTGCAGAGAGGAGTTTAAAGATTTTACTTCTACAAATACCAGTAAAGGAGGTTTAAGGCATATTAAATCTATTTCAGCACGCTTAAATCTATAATTACGTTCAAGAATCTCATATCCTGATTTAACTAAAATCTTTTCTGCCATATTTTCTCCTATATCGCCTTTTTCTTTGTTATTGAGGGGTTTTGATTGCATAATTTTAACTTTTCCTGATAAACTAAAGTAATAAAATATACTATCAATAAAAATTAAAATGGGTAAATGCTATCTTTGTTACAATATTTCAGTCATTAAAAACCAATAACAGATTTATTCTGTTTATACACTGATTAATGAATTCTCCCTTACTAAAAATAATTTGAGTGAATAGTAACATCAATAAAATGACAAAATTTCTTTCTTTGGGTGAGATGGATTACAAAGAAGCCTGGGAATATCAGGAGAATCTCTTTAAACAAACCATCTCTATTAAAACCAATAATAGAAAGCTCGAACAGGATGATATTACTCCTAATTATCTTATTTTTTTAGAGCATCCGCATGTGTATACATTAGGTAAAAGTGGGGCCGAAGAAAACTTATTGTTAGATGCTCAGGGATTAAAGGCTAAAAATGCCACTTATTACAAAATCAACAGAGGAGGAGATATTACCTACCATGGCCCTGGGCAAATTGTTGGCTATCCTATAATTGATCTAGATAATTTCTTCACAGATATCCACAAATATTTAAGGCTTTTAGAGGAGGCAGTAATCCTTACTTTGGAAGACTATGGTTTAAAAGCAGGTAGAATAGCAGGTTTGACTGGTGTTTGGTTTGATTTTGAAGAAGGCGCTAAGAATCCTCGTAAAATATGTGCCTTGGGGGTTAAATCTAGCCGATGGGTAACTATGCATGGCTTCGCTTTTAATGTGAATACCGACTTAGAATATTTTAATAATATTATCCCGTGCGGAATAGATGATAAAGCGGTAACCTCTATGGCGTTTGAGTTAGGTGAAAAGCAGGAAATGAAAGTTGTGGCCAGCAATTTAAAAAAACATATTGCTAATTTATTTGAAATGGAAGTGTTTGAATAATTATGAAGAAAGATATAGACTTCTCACCTGTAACAGGTGTAGAAATGGTGATAGCTAGATCAAAAGAAGCAAAAGATACGCATTGGGATGTATACTTGATCAATAAGAATTTAATAGAACTGACAACTATAATGGTCACTTCCAAAGGTTATGGCAAATTAGATGGAGAAGCTAAGAAAACGTCTACTTTGAGGCATGTTATTGAAAAAATAGAAGAGCGGAGTTTTGCCAGAGTTGAACCCATTGATCCGGAAGTATTTAAGTTGAATAACGAATACTGGGTAAGCTATTATATTCTTGATCAAATATTTGATAAGAAATTCGTTTTTGTACCTGACAGTATTAAGGAAGAAAACCTACACTATATTCCGGAATTGGATTTAATGGGAGTGAGGCATGCATGATCATTTGAGGTTTTAAGTGACATTTTACTTCGAAAGCGTTTATTCAAAAATCATATATTCATTTTAATAAACCCAACACGAAAAATACAGTCGTAGTTTACTTAAGGTGTATCTAATATTTTAATTCACTATATTGCTAATTGTAAAATATTGGATTCCCACATTTTAAATCAAAACATGATGCGTTTATTATTTTTTTCTGTCCTTATTTTTTTCTCAGGGTATATTGCAATAGCACAAAATTACAAAGGTGAAAGCTGGCAACAAATAAAATCTACAGGTTCAGGCACTTTATCAGCCATCTATTATTCTACACCGGGATTAGTTTTTGAAGAGGGTGGTTCTATGAAAGGTGTTTGTGTAGATATTATGGATGAGTTTAAAAAATATGTAAAGGCAACACATAATATAACTTTGGACTATAAATTTATTAAAAGAGAGCAGGTTTTTTCAAGATTTATTGATGGAGTTAAAACCGCTGAAAATATAATTGGAGTCTGTAATACTAGTATTACAGAAGACAGAAAGAAATATCTTAGTTTTTCTCCACCTTACATGAATAACCCGTCTGTTTTATTGTCAAATGGAGATGCTCCTGCTACTAAAAGTCTGGATGAGTTACCTGCCAATTTTGCTGGTTATAAAGCAGTTATTATTAAAGGATCTACTCATGAGAAATATATCAATGAAATCAAATCTAAATATTACCCTGAATTAAATATTGAGTTTGTTAACTCCGGACAGGAAGTAAATAAAAAGTTAAGGGAAGGAGCAAACTATTTCACTTTAATTGATTTTACTGAATATTACGATGCTGTAAAGAAAAAATTGGATGTAAAAAGACATAATATTCCATTAAATGAGTTGGAAGATCAATTAGGGTTTATTTTTCCTAAAAATTCAGACTGGGTAAAAGTATGGAATGAATTTCTTACACCTGAGTTTAAAAATAGTATTACTTATAAAAAAATAGTAGCTGATAACTTGGGGAGTTCTTTTGTGAATCTGATAAAATAAAAGCTTCTAGAGACTTTAACAATAGAATATTAAGGCGGTTATTATAATCAACATAAAAAAAGCGCTTTGGAATTTATCCAAAAGCGCCTTTAGGAAATTAATTATATATCTACTGCTTTTTTAACTCTAAAACTTGAACGGTGCCATCATCAGTAGATTTCCATTTTTGTACTTTGGCTTTGTTTTCGATTACAATCCATGACTTGGCAAGTGTATTTCCATCATCACTATTAATCGTAACAAATTTATCGCCTACTGTATAGTTAAAGTTACTTTTATCTGCCTTGGTAGTTCCCATGATTTTATATTCCAGATTATTTACACCAGTGCCGTTTCTTTTAAATTCGATAGTACCAATATTTACTGAATTAGCGTTACTACCATCTACACCCTTTTCAGAGTAATTAGTTATTTGCCACGTGCCGTGTATCCTATTTTCTAGAGAGCATGCCGATAAAGCTGCAACTATCAATACAATAAGTACTACTTTCAAGTTTAGGAATTGTCTTTTCATAATATAATTTGTTTTATATAATATACGTATTTTTTTAATTGAGGGATATAAAATTTGCAAATTTTTAGGATTTATCTTTAGCTTCAATTTGTGATAACCATCTAAGAATTTCTTGAAAATGATCATCTTTTGCCTTAGGATGTGTTAACAAATCAATATGGTTATAGTTATGAAGATTACCGTTTTTCTTACCAATAATTTTAAACTGATGGTTCTCCTGATTACCGATTTCCACCATTAATCTTTTCACATCTTTTGGATGACCAGCGTGAGTATCCTTAGCCCCGGTAAGATGCAAAGTAGGTAGCAAATCCATCTTCTGTAATTTTTCTGCATAATCAAAACCATCAGAAAGGTCAATCCAGTCTTTTGAATAAACCCAGTGGTTTACTTGCAAATAAAAATTTTTCGCTTCGTTATCGCTCCCAACTCCATATTTGGTAGCAGGTAAATACCCGTATTTTTTTACTAAGTAAGTGCCCATTTTATTCCAAAGTAGATCAATATTAATCCAGCGATATATATTCTGCACTCTAACGTCTCTTTTCGACCCAAAAAATACCATTGCTTTAAGGTTGTTATATTTAAATCTGGCCAGA
>JBBSPJ010000127.1:0-10690 GCA_038258905.1 Cytophagales bacterium | reverse complement strand
TAAAATAAATGGCCTCATGGCTTTGGCTTAGTTATATAAATTTTTGAGATATATTAGTTATTGTCTCACGATTAAAAACCCTAGAAACAATAGAATCACTTCTAATATAGGTTAATTTGATAAATCTGACAAAAGGAATGGATATAAAATGGATTTACACCCTTTTATAGTACTAACAAATTTTATCATCGCTGGTGGACTGTGAGGCACAAGCTACAGGAATGATTGTAGGAATATGATTAAAAGAAATAGTCTTATCTTACTTCAGAAATCTTGATGGCTTTTGTATAGGTCCATCTTTCTCCATACACAATTTCTTTATCGCCTAAAACGTACGGATAATGATGTTGCAATTGCTCCCCAAACTTATCAATAGTATAAATTACCAGGGCTTCTTTATCTATACCTTCTTCATCTAATACAAAAGCATCATAAACGATGGCACAAGCAGTGATAGTAGCTCTTGATAGTAGCAAGCTTGCCTTCTTTTTTAATTTTTCTATGTAGGAACCAGAATCTTCATTCTGCTCCTTGGTGGTAAGCCAAAACTCATAGGCTTTGCCATTGGCATCTACCAGCATGGCATAGGGTACCACCGCTTCCGATTCAAAAGCCAACTTTTTAAACTGATCCATGCTTGCTTTAATGAGCAAACTCAAAGAATCACTTTCTTTTATATAATAGGGTGGAAGTACCTTCGCTTTATTCATTTTCTTTCAATTATATAGCGAAGAACTCAAAATTTTTAAGGAATACAAATTCAAAAAAGGCATAAACATTACTTTTGGAAGATATCAGTCCATATTACACAAATGCCATTTAAACCAATTCCTTTTCTACCCCTGCCATACTGTACATAATGGATTTTGCCTCTTGTATGGTTTCAATCTCATCAATTTTCAGCATTAACTTGTCTTTTATTTCTTTCATCTGGCATTTTCTCGGATGCGCCTGAACAAACTGAAGTACTTGCCCAAATATGTCAGATTTAAAGTATTTTTCATTGCTCGATGGCACAAAATAGGCTTTTATAATGCCATTTTTAATCAGCAATTTCTCAAAACCTAAACGCTCTGCTTTCCAACGAATGCGAACTGTTTCAATTAAATCATACACCGGCTCTGGGATTTTCCCAAATCTATCGGCTAAGGACTGCTCAAAAGCAGATAACTCCTCCTCATTTTTGATATTATCCAATTGAGAGTACAAGCTCAATCTTTCCGTGATATTGGAAACATAATCTTCCGGAATCAAAATCTCCAAATCTGTTTCTATTACGCAATCTTGAGCTATTATTTGTGCCTTTTTAGCTAACTCGTCTTTAAATAAGTCGGCAAACTCTGTTTCTTTTAACTCAGAAACAGCATCATCCAGAATTTTATGGTACATATCAAAACCTAAATCGGTGATGAAACCACTTTGCTCGGCACCCAGCATATTACCAGCGCCCCTAATATCCAAATCACGCATGGCTACTTTAAAACCATCTCCTAAATCAGAAAATTCTTCTAGTGTAGTTAACCTTTTCCTGGCTTCAGCACTTAGGCCAATAGTCGGTGGGGTTAGCAGATAACAAAAAGCTTTTTTATTGGAACGTCCCACTCTTCCTCTCATTTGGTGCAGATCGGACATACCAAACATATGCGCATGGTTGATGATGATGGTATTGGCATTGGGTATATCCAAGCCCGATTCAATAATATTGGTAGATACCAGCACATCATACTCGCCTTCGATAAAGCGCATCATGGCCTTTTCCAGCTTAGGGCCTTCCATTTGCCCATGTGCCACTCCAATGCGGGCATCAGGCACCAGTTTCAGGATGATATTACCTACTTGCTCAATATCTCCAATTCGATTATGAACAAAAAATACCTGTCCTCCACGTTGTAACTCGAAGCTGATAGCATCTCTCAGCACTTCTTCATTAAAGCTATGCAATTCGGTAGTAACGGGTTGCCTGTTGGGTGGCGGAGTAGCTATTACGCTTAAATCCCTTGCACCCATTAAGCTAAAATGCAGCGTTCTTGGAATAGGTGTAGCAGTTAGGGTAAGCACATCCACATTTACTCGGAATTCCTTGAGCTTATCTTTCACTTTCACACCAAACTTCTGCTCTTCATCTATTACTAAAAGACCAATGTCTTTAAATTTCACATCTTTATTTACAATTCTGTGGGTACCTATCAGGATATCCACTTTACCCTCTTCCAGGCGTTTTAGAATATCTTTAATCTGCTTGGTAGTTTTAAAGCGATTAATGTATTCTACAGTAACAGGTAAATTCTCTAGCCTTTCAATAAAAGTACGGAAATGCTGCATGGCTAAAATAGTGGTTGGCACCAAAACTGCTACTTGCTTACCATTATCTACCGCCTTGAAAGCCGCTCTGATAGCAACTTCAGTTTTTCCAAATCCTACATCTCCACAAACCAGCCTGTCCATAGGATGGCTCAATTCCATATCAGCTTTCACATCAGCAGTGGCTTTAGCCTGATCAGGAGTGTCTTCATAAATAAAGGACGATTCCAGCTCGGCCTGCATAAAAGTATCTTTACCTGCTGGGAAACCAGGAGCTGATTTCCTTTTTGCATATAATTGTATCAGGTCTTTGGCTATGTCCTTTACCTGCCTTTTTACTTTCTTTTTCTTATTGTCCCACTCTTGTGAGCCTAGCTTAGAAATAGAAGGAGTAGAGCCTTCCTTACCACTGTACTTGGAAATTTTATGCAGAGAGTGAATGCTCACAAAAAGCAAATCATTATCGCGGTAGATTAACCTCACCACCTCCTGCTTTTTGCCTTTGTTTTCTACTTTGTCCATACCCGCAAAGCGGCCTACCCCATGATCAATATGTGTTACAAAATCTCCGGGCTGTAAATTCTTTAGCTCACGAACGGTAATGGCCTTCGATTTACTCTGCTTATCTTTGGTTTTGTAGCGATGGAATCTTTCAAATACCTGGTGATCTGTGTAGCAGGCTAGCTTCATTTGGTGGTCTATAAAACCACCTCGCAAGCTAATAGCCATTGACTGAAACTTGATGAATGGATCTATTTCGGAAAATATACTGGTAAGCCTTTCTGTTTGCGAAACTGACTCTGATGTGATGATATTTATAAGCCCTTGTTCCTGATTTTGATTGAGGTTTTCACCTAATAAATCAAAGTTTTTATTGAAGGAGGGTTGTGGTTTGGCGTCATATTCAAAAGTGAAATCAGCCCTTTTATGGAATCTATTCCCAAATTCTATGGTAACATATTTGTCCAAACCGTCTTCCATGCTGCTGCTGGTTTCAAAAAGCATTTCCGGCTTTAAAACCACTTGTGTATCTTCTGTACTAGCTGTAATTTGTTGGAAAGATTGAGAAGCTTTTTCAAAATACTGTTCGATAACATCTAAGGTTCTTTGGTAATCCTTGACCCAGATTTTAGTATTCCCTGGTAAATAATCCAAGAATGATTCCCTTACCTCTTGCAACAAGCGAGTTTGTACATTAGGTATAATATTAATTTGCTTAACATTCTCTACTGAAAGCTGAGAGGCAACATCAAAAGTTCTAATACTATCTATTTCGTTACCAAAAAGCTCTATTCTGAAGGGTAAATCACTGGCATAGGAGTAAATATCTACAATTCCTCCTCTTATGGCATATTGACCCGGCTCATACACAAAGTCTGTAGGCTCAAAATCATAAGTTTGGAGTAGCTCAGCAATAAATTCTACATCTAAATTTTCACCTACTTTAGCAGTAAAAGTATTAGAAGTTAAAGACTTTTTATTAATCACCTTTTCAGAGAGTGCCTCCGGATAGGTAACAATTATTTCCCCCGATGCCGCTTTGTTATTAATTCTATTGAGAATTTCTGCCCGCATGAGCACATTAGCATTCTCTGTTTCATCAAATTGATAGGGTCTTTTATAAGATGTGGGAAACAGAAGCGCATCTTTTCTATCCAATAGATTCTGTAAATCGTGTTGAAAATAGGCTGCTTCCTCTTTATCATGCAGAATAACCAGGTGGTTTTGATGGTTTTGACCTTGTACAGCTGCTAAAAATACAGCGTCAAGACTCCCAACTATCCCCTTTAAATGTATGTTTTTATTTTCATTGGGCTTTATTTCAGCCGCAATGGTTTGAAGGATAGCATCCTCTTTATATAGCTTTAAAAAATCTTTAATTTTCAATGTATTGATCCTTATTTGTTATATTACATCACTGTAAGTCAAATCGATGATGATTTTTAATAATTGCAAAGGTAAGCAAACTATTAGGATAGAAGTACAGTTCAGTATATTAACAATTATTAAGGAATTTAGTTAGAACCCCAAATGAATAAAGACACAAAAAAAGAATTAACATTTTTTGAGAGAGTAGAAAAAATGCATCCCTATAAAATGATCCTTATTTTAGGGATAATTGGCAGTAGTTTAATATTCTTCTTTTTGTTATTTTCTTTTTTTGTCAGCCTGGGTAATGAAACAGCTCAAAAAATCGAAATTCCAGTCATTTTTGTATTAAGTTCCGTTTTAATCGTGGCATCAAGCTTTCTCTTACAACCTGCACTCAAGTATTTCAAGGCTGAAGCTTTTACCATATTGCTTACTTCCTTAAGGCTTACATTTCTTTTGGGACTTGGTTTCGCTTTTTGTCAGCTATTAGGTTGGAGCGAATTAAAAGCTGCTAATATCTTATTTAAAGGAGATGTTTCAGGCTCTTTTCTTTATGTTTTAACAGGGTTACATGGCTTACACTTTATTGCCGCCCACACTTATTTAGGATACCTCATTTTTCAGACTCAAGCCATCTCTACAGATCCGGTTAAAATACTAATAGCGGAAACCAATCCATTTTGGCATCTTAAATATGAATTGCTCACAATGACCTGGCACTTTTTAGGCATATTGTGGATGATTTTGATTGTGAGTTTTTGGGTGTTTTTGTAAGGATTTGAAGATAGCTTACAAAATATCTGCCTCCGTATCACAATAACCTTACAGTAGTTAGTAACTTCAAAGCATTGAAGCACTATGAAATGTTTAAATATCAATTTTCAACACTTTTGTATTTTTTTAAAAAATACCTTCACTTTAAAAATAAATCTATAGTTTTACGCTATCCCTATATAAATAGTATAAAACTGATGAAAAAAATTTTAACCACATTTGTAATTGTTTTAGTAATATTAGGAAATCTAAAAGCTCAAGATAAATTACTGTTTAAGCTTGATGAAGTAATAGAGGGTTTTAATAAAGCTGGAACCAACACACCTTACTCTCCCAAAACGCAAGGTTCGACCACCTCTTCACTTCCTTCCCGAATTGAAGTTACAGACGTGCCTGATGGATTTTTAATCAGAACCGATTTTAATTTAAAGAAATTTACTTTCACAGGCGACTTGCAATGGGAAGTTAACCTAAAGCAAGAATTTAAGCTTTTCCACATGCCTTACATGGTTACTGTTGGGGATTCTGAGATAACATATGTATTTGAGATGCAAACAAATCCTTTCAAAGCTAAAAAAATTAAAATATCAACCATTGATAATTCAGGAAAGCTATCTGAGAAAGTTTTAGAATCGGACCTTAATGCATTCAGAACAGGGAAACTGGCTGAAGGAATAAAAAACACTCTTAATATATATACCTCAGGGGGAAAATTAAAGGTTTTGGCTAAAAGCAGTGACAATAAAGAAAAAAAGATTTTATATAGACTATATACTTATAGCAATGAAAAAAGCACTTTAAATTACACTAAGCTAGAATTACCTGTAAGTGATTACGAAAATAATGAAGCTGATAAAATTGCAGCACAGAACAAATCTTTAATGTGGAATTATTTAACAAACTTTAACGGAAAAGAGATATTTTATAAAAGATATTTTAAAGACATTAAAAAGAGTAAGAAAAAGGAAGCTGTCATTAATATCATTGAATTATCAAACAACAAATTGGGAGAAGTAAAGAGTCTAGATTTTAATCCAAATATTATGGGTGATGAAATCAAATTTTCAGAGCCCTCCTTTCTAATAAATCAATGGGATAATTCAATAAACCTAATTGGTAGCATGGAGATAAATAATAGAAAATTAAATGGACTTTATTTAATGAAATATAATTTTGAGAGTTTTACCAGCGAATACAGCAGGGAATATTACTTTATAAAAATTTTAAAACCTGAAATTAAAACTGACCTTAAACCGCATTATACCATTCCAGAGCAAGTACATAGGGTTTACCCGCTGGATTTCAGAGAGGAAGATGTAGTTTTTTCACCAACTAATCATCTCTCATTAAGGATTGTGACTAATTACAATTTACGTTCTATAACTTTTTTTGAGCTAGGTTTTAATCCAGGAGGAGAGCACATAAAAACAGATTTAATCCAGTATTCAGCAAACTTATCATTATTAAACAAAGTAATACCTACGCCTAAAGTATATGAAAAAGTTTGGGCAGATGGATCCTCCGACAATAACAGCGTCTGGGAATACATCAATTTACAGGCAAAAGATGATAAATCTTTTAATACCTTTTGGCACCCCGTGAAATACAGTCCTCAACCGAGATTAGTTAAAATAGATCAGGAAAAAGGCACTTTTCATTTAGTAAATGTGAAATAACTGAAAGCTTTTCCTTAATACCATGGCTTTTTGACATGTTATCTTATACTGGCAAATCAACAGGACTTTTCCCCAGCAGTAAAATGCAAATAATGCTCGTGATTAGTATAATCACAGAAAGAATAAGTAAATCTATTTTGAAGGTTTTCATACTATCACATTTCACTTATCTTAAAATATGGATTAAGGATATTAAAACTATAAATAATAATTTAAACAACAAATTAAACGCTAGCTCAATTATAGCATAAAATATCCTTCATCAGAAAACCGAAAATTAGACTTTCGCCTATTTTATCACTATCTTACTAGTATTCAATATCACATTAGAATCCGAATGAAGTGATTCTACAATAATGTTTCATTTACCTTCCTTAACAGGGTGCTTTTACAGCAACAAGGATTTTACGTATTGTACCTGTGAATTATATAACAATAGGAATGACTGGTGTAATATAATAAATTTTTTAATACCGATCTTTCCTGAAAATACCTATAAACACCCATTTTTTGAAATTATTTATAAAATACATGATTAGCAACCGCTGCAAATTGGCGGTAAAAGAAGAATTAACTAAGCTGGGGCTGCACTTTGTGGTAGTCGATTTAGGAGAGGTTGAAATTATGGAGGACATAAATGCTGAACAGCGACTGCTCTTACAACTCGGACTTGACTCATCCGGGCTTGAGCTAATGGATGACAAAAAAGCGATACTGATCGAAAGGATCAAGAATGTAATCACTGAAATGATTCATCATACGGAGGAGCTACCTAAAACGAACTTTTCAGATTTTATCAGTGAAAAATTGAATTATGATTATACCTACCTTTCCAACTTATTTACGGAAGTAAAGGGAATCAATATCAGGCAATTTATTATTATACATAAAATTGAAAGAGTGAAAGAGTTACTTTTTTATGAGGAGTTAAACCTTACAGAAATTGCCTATAAAATGCACTATAGCAGTGTAGCACACCTTTCTAATCAATTTAAAAAAGTAACAGGGATTACACCGTCTGCCTACAGGCAATTAAAAGACAAAAGAAGAAGCGTTGTAGAAGAAATTGGCAATTAATAATGATTTTTTATAAAGTGGGGTTAGATAAATTGGAAAGAAGCGCGAAAGAATCACATTATGTCAGGAGTTTGATTGAAGCAAGTCTTGATCCACTCGTTACAGTAAGTAATAAGGGCAAAATTATGGATATGAACGAAGCCCTTGCTCATATTACAGGCTTAGACAGGGCGGAACTTATAGGGACAGACTTCTTGAATTACTTTACAGAGCCTGAAAAGGCTAGTGAAGTTTACCTGGAAGTGTTTGCTGAAGGATCCGTAACTGATTTCCCACTTACTATTCAGCATAGAAATGGTAAGCTTACCGATGTACTCTTTAACGGGTCTGTCTATAAGGATCAAAATTCTCGCGTATTAGGAATTGTTATTGTAGCCAGAGATGTAACAGAGCAAAATAGAACTTCTGCAGAATTAACTGAGGCAATTGTTTTTGCAGAACTCGCCACGGCAATAGCCGAAGAGGCTAAAAATAAGGCGGATGTTGCCCGTAAAATATCAGAAAATGCTGTAAAGGCTAAACAGCAGTTTTTATCTAATATGAGCCATGAAATTCGTACACCCATGAATGCTATCATTGGTTTTACGAAGGTAATGTTAAAAACTGAACTCCAACCTAAACAAAAAGAGTATTTAACAGCCATTAAAACCAGCGGAGATGCGCTCATTGTATTAATTAATGATATCCTGGATCTTGCCAAAGTAGATGATGGCAAAATGACATTTGAGGAAATCCCCTTCAATATCTCTGCTTCAATTTCTGCTATTTTGCATTTATTTGAACTAAAAATACAAGAAAAAAACCTAACCCTGAAAAAGGATTATAATTCAAACATTCCTAAAGTACTATTGGGGGATCCGGTGCGGCTCCATCAAATTTTAATTAACCTTATTAGTAATGCCATAAAATTCACATTAAGTGGTTCTATTACAATAAGTGTTCATTTATTAAAAGAGGATGAAAACGAAGTTCAACTTGAGTTTGGGGTAACAGATACTGGCATTGGTATTAGCAAAGAAAAAATAAATACCGTTTTTGAAAATTTTCAGCAAGCTAGCAGTGGTACTTCTCGGCTATTTGGTGGTACCGGTCTAGGTTTAGCCATCTCCAAACAATTGGTAGAGGCCCAAGGTGGGGAAATTTCAGTGAAGAGTGTTATAGATAAGGGTTCTGAATTTGCTTTTACACTCAATTTCAAAAAGACCTCCAAGCCTGCAGAGTCCGAACCTATTATAGAACAACCTGATGCCCCTATTAGAAATGTTAAAGTTTTAGTGGTAGAGGATATTGCACTCAATCAATTATTGATGCGCACCTTGCTGGATGATTTCGGATTTGAGTGTGATATAGCTGTAAATGGTAAGGTAGCCGTTGAAAAACTACAGACTAAGACTTATGATATTATACTGATGGATTTACAAATGCCTGAAATGAATGGATTTGATGCCACTGAATATATTCGAAAAGAATTAAACCTTCAAACACCTATTATTGCCTTAACAGCTGATGTTACTACCGCCGATTTGGCTCGATGTAAATTAGTAGGGATGAATGATTATATCTCTAAACCAATTGATGAAAAATTATTGCAGCGAAAAATGCTATTATATCTCCATAAAGCTGCGCAAAAAAACCAAAAGGAATCAAAAAAAGCAAAAGCTTACGGTAGAAAGAAATACATTGATTTGAAGTACCTGATTGAACGCACTAAATCGGATCCACTTTTAATGACAGAAATGATTTCCCTTTATTTAGGACAAACCTCCTCCCTAAGAAAAGAAATGAAAGAGAGTTTGAAAAATAAAAATTGGAAAGCACTACAAACTATTGCCCATAAACTAATCCCATCCTTTTCAATTGTCGGAATAAGCTCTGAGTATGAAACGCTGGCCAAAAATTTACAAGAGCTGGCTCGCAATGGAGAAAATAAAGAAGAAATACCGGCGATCGTATTAAAACTTGAAAAAATATTAAACCTTGCTTGCAAGGAGTTAGAAATAGAAATGAACCTTTTAAATAAAACGAACCCATGATTAACCAAAATAAACCTAAACTTTTTCTGGTAGACGATGATGCAGTTTATCTTAAAATGCTACAAATTGAATTACTCCTGCTTGGAGATTTTGAAATAGAAACTTTTATTTCAGGTGAACTTTGCATAGAGCATTTGTCTCAAGAGCCCGACCTTATCATTTTGGATTACTTTCTGGATGGCACCACCAAAAATGCCATGAATGGTATAGAAGCGCTGGATAAAATTAAATCCATAAAGCCCGACATACCTGTCATTATCCTATCGCAGCAAGATAAAATTGAGGTGGCAATCAATTGTATGCACCATAAAGCCCTGGATTATGTGGTAAAAAGTGAAACGGCTTTTGTACGCCTGGAAAAGATCATAACTGATGCTTTGGAAAAAATGGAAATGCAAAAACAATTAGGCTGGTACATGGAAAGAATGTAGGGTGAGTTGTTAATTTTTGTGATTTTGTACTATTTAAATCTGTGATATGTGTAAGAATTCTTTCCTAAAATGTAAAGCCTTTTTTACTCATAATTATATCTTTGTAGAGGTTAAATAAACTATCCTTTAACCCAATATCACATGAAAAAAATTAAAGTAATTGTATTATCATTATTGTTGTTTTTGGCAATTGCACCCTTGCAAGTAAGTGCAGCTTCAGAAAAAGTTGTTGCTACTCCTACTGAATCAGGTATGGAATCAGCAAGAGCAACAGAGCTTTTGAAAAGATTTGAAGAAATTAACACGCTGGACAAGTCAGCTATGACTAGCGCAGAGAAAAAAGAAGCCAGAAAAGAAGTGCGTGCAATCAATAAGGAATTAAAAGAACTTGGTGGTGGTGTTTACATTTCTGTTGGAGCAATAATTATCATTTTATTGTTATTAATTATCCTTTTGTAAACCGATACATTTAATTACGATATTTAAGAGGCGCTGTCTGATCATAAATCAGACAGCGCTTTTTTTT
>JBBSPJ010000126.1:0-10780 GCA_038258905.1 Cytophagales bacterium | reverse complement strand
GTAATATCAATTGAGTTAAGATTATTCTCTGATAGATCTAAATGTGTCAAATTAATATTATTAGTTAGATTTATAATAGAAATTTGGTTAAATGGGGCTAACAAAAATCTTAGATACGTATTTTGGGAAACATCCAACTCAATTAAATTATTTGCATAACAATAAAGCATTTCCAATTCCGCATTTTGTGTGACATTTAAACTGCTTATATTATTACCATAACAATATAATGCTATCAAATTATTATTTGCTGAAGTATCTAATGAAGTTAATGCATTGCTTGAGCAATCAATAATTTGTAATTCTGGATTATTTGATACATCCAATTGAAAAAGATCATTTTGGCCACAGTAAAACTCTTTTAATATAATATTCTGTGAAAGATTTATTGAACCAATTGAATTGTTTTCGCAAATCAAATACTCAAGCAATGTATTGTTACTTACATCCAATGAAGCTAAAAGGTTATTGCTGACAATAATTTTTTCCAAATTTAAATTCTGTGATATATCTATGCTAGTCAAATTATTGTTCGTAGCATAAAGTATTTCAAGAGCACTAAAATCCTCTATTCCTGTTAGGTCAAAAATACCTAAGCTTGAAAGGTTTAGTGTGGTTATATTTTCAATATTGGCAGTGGGCACATAATTGTTCAGAGGAGGATTGTCATATCCCATATCTATTAATGCTTGTTCAAAAATATCATCCGGGACAAAAGTGGTTTGTGCATTCAAACTTATATTTATTAGAAAGAAAGCAACTAGTAATTTTTTATTCATAGCAATAGAGATTATTATCAACAGATTATTGATATCTATGGTTAAAACATTAAAATGAGATGGAGAGTTAGTTTGTTACAAATGTAGGGAAATTACCTAATACAATATCAATTGACTATTATTCTCTATGCTTAGTAACTATCCGGGTCTTTTGACATATAACAAAAATTTTAGTTTATTGATTTTCAATATTTTAATTGAAATTGTTTTTTATTTAACAATTATTTTATGTACTGAGTTATACAACTTATTGATTTATTTCGGTTCTTTATAATGTACGAAATCAGCATATTTGATTTTGTATAGCTAAATAACTCCCCCCTTAATAAGTTTTTGTCAAGACAGAAGCTTTCTTATTATCAACCAAAAAATTGATAAGGAAATATTTTCTTATCTCGTTTTATAATATAGTCTTTAGACTGTTGATTCATATCAATCGTTAAACATATATCGTATGAGTGATTTTCATTTTTTCACAGAACCCTCAAAACTAAATTCACAAACTTCAGGACAGGAGTTTGGGGCGATAGATGATAATCAATTTCGTTTGGGCAACATGTTCACTTCTAGTGCAAGCGTGGATCCAAAGGCTTTCGCAGTTTCTGATGGATTAATTTTGGTTCAAAAAATTGATGGGGTCGAGAAATATAATATAGTTTTAAAACCTACAAATCAACCAGATTTAAACCTTCCTAAAATCGATTATATTATCTATAAAGGAATTAAAAAGGAAAGCATTATAAATGGCACTAAGGTTGCCGTCTCTACCAACAATGACTTAACAAGAATAATCCACGAAAATGCAATCTTATGGTATCAGAATGAGGGGGAAACAATGCCCTCTTCGGAACCTGTGGCTGATACTTCCTTAGGTCTCATCTATGCCTCAAATGCCTCTGAGCAGGAATATAAATTAGAAAATACCGATAGCCTAAATAAAGCATTCTATTCAACCAATCCGGTTACACTTCCGTTAGTTTATTCAGGAAACTATATTGGGGATTTTGATAAAAGTGGAGATTTTGGTATAGTGATTATATTCGAAAAAATAGGTTTTGAACCTAAATTTAAGTTGGCTAGAGAATTGGACTCTATTTTGAGCTTTACTGCACTCCCAGGCAATTCATCAAATGCAGATATTTTTAGGCGGAAGCATCACAAAGAGGATATTCTCAGTTTTATCGATGGAGCAGCTTTTTTCGGCTCATTCTTTAACTTGGGCTTGATCGTATATGATGGAAATGATTTTATAAACCGTGTGGAGGATGAATTATATACCGATGTGATTTCCAAATTTTTTAATAAAAACAAGATATATATTGATATTCGAAATGAAACCAATGATTCCTTTAATTATTATGAAAATTATGATGATGTCATTAAATGGAGCTTGGATAATACAGATGTTTTCACAGATATAGATTACTATAGAAACTTTGATTGGCCTTGTTTGATAATTAATGATGGAGCTCCAAATAGTGAATTTGACCCCTTAAATACTGAAAAAATTATAAAACTTGCTATTGTTTCAGGGGACAATACCTCGCCCTTATTTTATTATAAAAAAGCATATAAAGAAAAATTGGGATTTGAATTTCCAGAGGGAACTGACTCATTTTTGACTCCTCTTATTCAAGAGGATATTATTAGAATTGAAGATTTAATTGTACCAAAGTCCTCAGACAGATTAATCTCCAATTATTATCAAATAAGGGTATTTAAAAAATTGAGACTCGAAAACAATCCAAACCCAATAGGTTATTCTTTGAATCAAGAGGTTTATCTAGACACTCTTTTTCCGCTTTTTGATTTAGTAATCCCATTTGACGATAGTACGGGGAAAAGTTATTTGAAAGTATATTATGACGCTAATTTTATTGATAAAGCAAGAATTAACTCTTCCAATTACACCACAAATATTGGCATTGCAAAAGACAATAATTCTTTTACTTTTATTGCTTATCCAAATAAATATAATTTAAACATTAAGGCAAATATTGATGACAAAATTACTCTTAGCAGTCTAGAGGGATCAACTGATAGCCTCTTTTTATTAGAGCTGGATAAGCTTGTAGATTCCGTTAAATTAGTAAGAAGTAATTTTTTAATTGGAGGTATAGAATATGGTTTTTTAAAATTTATTGAACAGGAAGTTGAAAAACAAATCGAAAAATTTACATTCAAAGATGTAACTATTATTTCCCTTTCAAACCAGCAATATCAAACCCTTTTCCAGTTAAAGCAGCAAGAATTTCCTGAAGACTATAAAGTATATCTTTCCATAGAAAATATAGAAAATGCTATTGATGATAATGGAGTCAGTTATTCCAAATTTGAGTGCAAGTTAACAGGTCTTGTCGAAAATGCAGGTGAAATAGAAGTTCATTCGGCAAGTCCTTCCACACCTATTGTATTATATACTGATACTAAAATTAAAGGAAGTGAGTATGTACGCAATTATGAGGAGAAAATAGGTTATGAAAATTTTCAATCTGGAAATATCAGATATGAAGATTATTTTATCGCAAAACAACCAGATATTAAATATGTCGCAAATGAATTTATTGATAATTTAAATAATATCAATGCCTCTACTACCTATATATTAGGAGCAATAAAATCATTGATTAAAGATTCAGCATCTCTACTTTGGACCAATGCGGTCGATACGGTTCAAGCACCTCCTCCCAACAATTCTAACCCCGATGATAGACCTCTTTATTGGGCACGTCTGAAAATGGAAGTTGCCTTAAAAAAACACCCTTATTTTTTAGGGGATATTGATGCAAATTCTCAAGTCATTGTTAATTCTGAACTTGATGAGATGCTTACATTATTTGAAGAGAAAAGTAGAAACTACACAGGTGTTAATTTCTCCAATGCTCCTTCCGGTGCCAAGAAGATTTTGATTACTGGGTTTGATCCGTTTAATTTAGACTCAAATGAAGAACAATGGAATCCAAGCGGGATTGCTATTTTGGCTTTACATGGAAAAATAAAAAATAATGCTTTAATACAGTCAATGATATTTCCAGTCAGGTTCAAAGATTTTGATTTAGGATTTGTGGAGAATTATATTAATCCTCATATTCAATATGTCGATATGATTATAACTATTAGTCAAGGTCGAAACAGGTTTGATATAGAAAGATTTGCAGGTAAAAAAAGATCAGCTACATTGACGGACAATTTAAATGTTTCCGGAATTGCACCAACATACTATCTTCCAATAAATAATACTACCATTCAAGTTATCGATTCCTCCTCACTATCAGAATTTTTAGAATCCACTTTGCCATTATCCTCAATGATACCAGGAACATTAGGGAATACCAAAGTTGTATATAATCAATCCTATTTAAGTAATTTATCATCTTTACCCTATTCACCCCCAGAATCAGGAATAACTAAATTACCTGGACCTGCTGTTGGAGAGATAGCTATTGAAGGTTCTGGTTCAAATTATTTATCTAATGAGATTTTCTATCGGGTTTGTGTAATGAGAAACTATCTAAATCTTAATACAACATTAAATTCAGGCCATTTACACGTTCCTATTCTGGCTGTACCTGTAAATAATGATTATAGTGAAGCTGTGACTTTTATTACTGAAATGACAAAAATAATTGAAGATGCAATACAAGGTTTATAAAATAATTTTATTCATATGGTTTTTAGGAGGGGCTTGTGGTGTGAAGGCACAAGTCTATGGAGGTAATTTCTATTTAACCTATGACAGAAGCCATTATGACATTACAGCTTATGGGATTGATAATAATAGTTTAGAAAATAATGAAAAATTAAAATTGAATACTGAGGAGATTAGAGGTGTGAGTTATGACAAAATAAATTTTATTTCTTTCCAAAATGATAAGAATAATATAAAATTAAAAGGCAAGCAATTTTACGAAACAATAGCTTTACAAATAACCGGAAAAAATAAAAAAAATGAAGTTATGTTGGTTTTTATTACGGGTCGTTTCGATGACAGATTAAATTATGAATTAAAGATTGATTTTGAAGAAGGTAGTTATATTGTTTTCATTCCTATCTCAGAGAAAGCTCAACTAAATTTAGAAAATTCCTATATAGCAGGAGGATGCAAAAAAATAACGGAGTTAATAACACCAATGTAAAAAACACGGATAAATAATGGTTTGACTCCTTTTAAAATCTAAACAGAAGATGGCACAATTAGAATTGGTTATTTAAAAGCCACGATTGAGAAAGCTTTCAATATTGATCCCAAAATATGTGATACACAGGAAATTTCTGATGAAGATGGAGGAAGTAACCACTGGTTCTTTTTTGAAAATGACCTATTAAAAAAAATAGTGCTAATTAATAATATAAATTGAGATGATAGCGATAACAGACACTAGCGGTTATTCAGGTGTGGAGTTTTTAGAAGAAAACAGCCCATCTATTTTGCCTAAAGAAGCCGAAATTCAATTACTTATTGGCGCAAGTGAATTTGTTAACTCTTCAATTACATCTGCTTTTAAGGATTTATTAATTCAGATTATTAATGAAACTCAAGATCAAACAGGAACGATTTTCTTTCAACCAGCAGAGGTTGTTCAAAATATTAGTGCTATGTTTCTTTCAATTGGATTTAAATATAACGGGAGTATATTAACCTTTTCTATCGCGGATGATGCATTAAATATAGGCACGACTCGCATAATTGACAAATTGCACACCTATAATAATTTTAAAGATATCGCTAGAAATGCTTTTGTGAGTGTTGACAATGATTGGGCTTTAAAGGCAAACAATATTAGGGCGTTTGCAGATACAGGATTAAGAAAACTACATTACATCACAGTACAATATATCCGAGACAACACTTCAATTCTTTTTAATACAAGGAAAGAACACAGTCGGATTTCTACAATTATGCTTAATACTACAGCAGATGATACTATGGATGAGTATCGAAGCCCTATCATGCCTGCTATAACTGTTTATAACAATTCAAATGTTCCTGTGAGATTGAGGTTAAAAGTTGTATATGAAAATTTTTCTACGAGAACTGATTCACAGTATGGGCCTCAGGAAAGTTTTGATATTAATGAAAATGGCACATTAGAGACTATTGGACTCAATAGAAAAGACCAAGAATACTTTCCTGAAGAAGGTGAAATATTAAGCACTCCGTATGAAGATGACCATACAATTGCAATCGATCCTTTACAATCAAGAGAAATAGATTTTGGTGTTAAAATTCGAGGTGGAAAGGGAATTCTTGAATTTGTTCCTGGACCAATTCAAAATATCCCAATGAATGAAAATGAAATACATGGATTTAATTTTTACATTCAAGGAGAAAACCCAAGTTACGATGATGTTATATGGTATTTAAACAGAGATAGAATTGAAGGTGGCCAAACAATAAGCTATTTGGAAAGATTTTGGTTTTTTATAAGATTGATTAGGGAAGAATCTGGATCGGGTGAAGGAACTGGAGATGATTATCCATTTCTAAATTTTCAAGAGACTGAAAATAATCTTAATACTTCTTATGGTGTTAAATGGATTAATGAGAATGGTACTACTCAGTTAAGGGCGACAGGCTTTCCAACATTTGGTTTTCCAAAGGGTTTGGGAATGGTACAAATTGATAATTATGGTAGTATAGATAATTTAGGAGATATATTGAACATAGCTCCTAATTTTCAAAGTACTCCACTTGGCAATACAATTATCGCAAATAACGGGAAAATACTATTAAAAACACAAAGCGCAGAAGCATTCATTGTTGCTTCATCTGAAGATATTTGGAATTGGAAAAAAAATATTGATGCGGCTTATAAATTTTTAGATAATGAGAAAGTTGCTATTGCCATTGATACAACTAATTATCGCGGAATATCATATATAAGAAATCAGGTTATTGCTTGGAATAGTGCCCACCCAAATGATCTTGTAATGGTTCCAGTAAACCAGAACTATCAAACTATACAATATTCTTGGGTGCCAAGTAATATAACAGAGTTTATTACATACAATAATCTATTTGGGCAAGGTACAATACCAATAGTACCAAATGCAGGTAATAGAGAAATTAAGTCTTTTTTTGATGCCATGTTGATTAAGGCATATAACGGAATAAGCAGGGGTCAATATTTAAGTATCTCATTTAGTTCTGGGACTAATAAACCCATATTATCAATATCTGATACTAATAATCGTAACGAAAATTATGTTAGAAGAGTTTCTAATCATAGTGATTAAAAAAAAATGAATAATATTTTTTTAAACATATTATTTTCTTTAGTAATTACAATAATTACTTCTTGTTCTGATTTTTCAGGAGATGAAATTAATGCAAAAAAAAATATTGAAAAATATAACCTTAAATTAATTAAAGATATTAATGAAATAAAAAATACACCTAATATAGATTTAAATCTTTTTTCAACTGTTTATGGTAATCTGCAAACGGATTCGTGTCTTATCATAATTGTAAAAAATCACAACGACACATTAATAAAGCAATTTGACAAAGGAGTACACAAATATTATTTTTCCAATATTATAAAAAAATATAACGACTATTTTTTAGTACTTGAAAATATTGAATCTCCAAATTATCATTCCAATTTATATGGACTTAATATAAAACAAACAAAAGCTATTCCTAACTACTATCGGATAGACACGATAGAAAAAAAACTACAAAGGATAAATTTAATTTCAAAAGATTCAATTATAGCTCTTGCAAAAGCGACTTTAAGGTCTGAAGATAGTTTATATATCTATGGGAATATCTTATATGATAAATTTTATCTTGCAAAGGATACTTTAAAAAATTATCAGAGGCTTTATTATATAATCACAAATGGTTTTGAACTAAAATCCAATAAACATGGATATTTACTTTATCCAAAAAAAATAATTCCCTTTAATATAAATAAGAAATTTGTTGATAGATATTTATATAAGAATAAAATTAATATTCAAGAATTTTATTGTTGCTCTACACTTGAGAGAATTCCTGAGAATGTCTATAGTTCAGATAATAAATATCATTTTTATTTTAGGGTGTACTCAAGATTAAGTAATGATTTGAATTCTAAAATAATTAAGTCAGAATTGATTCTACAGGAACGGTATTTAAATAAAAAAAGAAAAACAAAAAAAATATTAAAAGTATTTGATAAAGATCCGATTTATAATTATTCCAATTTAATAAAATATCAAAATCAAGAATATTTTATTGGTGTTTTTCCTCAAGTCGAATTAGATGAATATAAAAATAGTGTTTTTCATTTAGATACTATTAAGTGGGAATTAAACCCTGTTACGGTTTATGATCAAAATATAGATGGAAACTTTAAAACATTAAAAAAGGGAAAGAACTCATTTATTACCGGAGATGTAGGGGGAAATATTTCAGGTTTTTTAAATGACTTTAAAATTGTAACTGTTAAAAATGAATACAGATTAATTAAAAAAGACAACTAATGCCAGCACCACAGTTTTATCCAGCACTTAATACCCTTATACGACCAGAGACATTACCTGAGCCGTTAATAACTGCTTTTGAAGCTGTTACAAACAAGCTATTTTACAAAACATATTATGTTGAAAAAAGTGTTTATGGCGACACTGCTTATCATCATCTCGTTCTACTTATAAATGCGCAAGTTGGCCTCAATCTTTTTGGAGGTGAAGATGGTTTTCAATTATTATTAAATCCAGGAACTGCTTCAGGTACAACAGAAATTCCAATTTCAATTTATTATAACCTTCCAATATTAAAATACATTCGAAAAGTAAAACTGGAGAACTTGAGTTCTGTAGAAGACTATTTTCTTCTTTTATTGGATATGTTTAACATAACCAAAGAAGAGCTGTTTTTTGAGTCTGTTGAAATATTTTTGAATGGTTATGAATATCCTATTCAGGAATTTGTAAATCAATTTAATCAAAATCCTGCTTATGATAGTTACCCACCACTAACATATCCTACATCCGGAGATTATTATACTGACGTTATAGATTTAATTGAACAATTAAACAATAGAAATCTAGATAGTATAATCTACATTTTGAACAACTATATAAACCAAAACAGCTTGCCAGAAGGTTTTGACGACCTAAATATTCTTTTTAATAGATGGGTAGGAGATTTTAATCTTGATACAATTGTTAATCTATTTATTCCAAAATTTTCAGCTTCTGTTGATGTAATTGAAGTTGCTTTAGCATTTCCAAGAACATGGTTAAAACCTGTTGATACTGAGGGCAATGTTATAGAAGATGACACGGTTAAATCAAGGCTTACCTATGCAGTGGGAAGCTTGACCTATCATTCTGAAAAAGGATTAGAGTTCTTAAACCCAGATAGTTTTGATTTAACCCCTTCCCAAATAGGAGATACAGGTTTACTTATAGATATAGATACTCTTAAATTTGATTTTAGAACGGATAAGAACATCCCCGAAGCTGATGCTGATGGTCGTCCGAATTCTTTCCAAGGAATTTTTGCCGAATTAGTATCAATTACATTGCCTAAAAAATGGTTTGACAATGTTGACAATACAACCCTGCAAATTGCAGGAAGAAATTTACTGATCGGTACTGGTGGTATCTCTGGCATTATAGCTTTGGAAACGGTTGGCGGATTGCCCAATAATGGTCAATCTGAGTTAAACGTAGATATTGGCAGTTGGAAAATTGGATTCAGTTATTTCAACTTGAATTTTCATCAAAATGTAATAACTGAATCGAATATTGCGGGTAGTCTAACAATTCCAAAATTCAAAAAGGATGGTGGTGAAGCTAAAATAGATTTGCTCGGCCATATAAATGAAGAAGGTGATTTTAATTTAACTGCATCCCTAAATAATGGATTGGTAGTTACATTATTCGACTTTTTGACAATTAATATTTTAACCGTTGAAATGGGTAGAGAAGATGATCATTTTTATTTAGGAACCTCGTGCCAGATTTCTTTTGAAAATAATGCCACGATGGATAAAATCCTAAATGGGCAGAAGATCGAGATTCCACAACTTAGAATATATGATAATGGAAGTATTGAAATAGTTGGAGGTAATTCTTTCATTCCAACTAATATTTCTCTGGATTTGGGTCCTGTCGAAATAGCCGTAACAGGCATTCACTTCGGTTCTACACAACTTGAGTTTGACGGAGATATGCGCAAATATAATTATTGGGGTTTCGATGGTGCGATGAGCCTTGATCCTTTGGGTATTGATGCCAGGGGTGAAGGAATAAAATATTATTATACAGTTGATAATGATGAATTAGATGAAAATGATGAGCCCAAGTATACAGATAGCGATAGTTTTCTACACATTCAAACCATTGAAGTCGATTTAATAATTCCAGGAAGTGCTAGTCCAGAAAGTGCCGTAGCAATAATCCATGGTATGCTTTCATTGCCTGATCCCGGAGAAACACCTGAATATATAGGTGAAATATCGCTTAAATTACCAAAAGCTAAAATAGCTGGTGGTGCAGCGATGAAGATGCAACCTAGGTATCCGGCCTTTGTTATTGATGCCTTTATAGATCTTCCGGCACCTATTCCAATCGGTCCTTTGGGAATATATGGATTTAGGGGTCTCCTTGGCTTTAGGTATGTTGCGGAAAAAGAGGCAATAGGACTTGTTTCGGGTGAAGATACATGGTACGAATATTACACATATCCGCCAAAGGGAATCCATGTTTCCAAATTCAGTGGTCCAGAAAGAACAGAGGATTATGATTTCCCATTCTCTATTGGCGCGGGTGCAGTACTTGGGACTAGTTTTGATAGTGGTACCCTAATTTCATTAAGGGTAATGATTTTACTTTCGCTGCCAACTCTATTTATGGTAGAGGGCAGGGCGAGTATTTTAAGTGCCCGATTAGGTTTGGATGATTCTGGAGAGCCACCATTTTTCGCGTTTATCGCCTGGGGGGACAACTCCATTGAATCAGGAATGGGCGCGGATTTCCAAATTCCGAAAAGTGGATTGTTGATT
>JBBSPJ010000125.1:0-10918 GCA_038258905.1 Cytophagales bacterium | reverse complement strand
CCACCACCTACCTAGTGCTGGATCATACGACCTAAAAAACGCCATATCAAGATCTAAAATAGGGTCTCTTTCTATTCCATTATACAAGTAATTATTAGCCTTTGAATAGCTTCTCTGATAGGAGTTAAAGGTTAAGCCAAAAGGATAGTAATCATCCGACTGTAATACCGCATTGTAGTGATGCGCAACTGTGAAATCATCCCAGAAAACTTCAACAGGTTGTTGACTTTCGTTGCTTAAGAAAATTATTAAATAACCATCTTCTTCAATAGTTATTTCATCGAAATAAAGTCTTTGATGAGTACCAGAGCCGTCTCCCGGATCTTCCGCACTTGCATTTAGCCTATCGAAACCGCTTGCTACACGATTGAAATCCTTGTCTAAATGAATAAAGTTTAAGTATGCTCTTGCACTTTTTTCATCAGAATTGTCAGCCATGCCGGCAGAAAGATAGCCATCTTCTATACCATCGGAGATCATAGCACCTTCACCTCCTGTTATGCCTCCACTTGTAATCATACTTACTAATGCACTAATCAAGGCGTTGGTACTAATGGCATCATCTTGATTGTCCAAAGCTAAGTATTTTCCATAAACCTCAGCTTTTACTATATCACCTTTGTGAACTTCTAAACTTTTAAGTAAACCTATATTTTCACCAGGTGGATTCTGCACAACATCTGGATCAGGTGGAAAAAAACCACCCCCCCCTGTAGTACCCGGCCCACCACCCACTAACCTATGGAGTGATGTTCCGCTCTTTTTCATGAGATTAGAAAGAATAGTCACCTGATCATAGTTATCAAAATAAGGGTTTTCACTTGTTTCAAAATCGGTTGCGTATTCATCATCTCTCACTGCAAATGTAGACCTCACATTGCCTAAATGATCTTTCAAATGGTATTGATATTCGTTCTTCTCTGCTCCATCAACTGTTTGGGGCACTACCCTTCCCTCTGCGGTTTGAATAAACTGTAAAGTGTCATTTTCGATGATCACGGCCCCTATATAATCGGTTGTTTTTATCAGTGTATTGTTTTCATATACTTTTTGGCGGAGTTTGATGCCAGATGCATCATAAATATAGCGGATTTGGTTACCATTGGCAAATGTTACTTCCTGTGGTAAGTTGAGGTAATTGTAAGTAATGCCAGTAATATCCTTATTAGCATCAGTGATCATGTTGCCATTGTCATCATAGGTATAATCGTTTCCGCTAGTATTACCATCCTTAAAGCCATTTTCAACGTCTCCTGCATCCGTAACAAAATTTAACCTGTTGCCATTGTTGGTGTAGTCATAAGTGAGATCATCCATCAAAGCGCCCGTTTCATTTCTTCGCTCCAAAAGTATGATATTTCCGTTCATATCATACTTATTGATGCGAAGCTGGTACTTCTGACTTATAGCCTGATTTGAACCTTCAAAATAATCAGCTTCGGTAATTCGGTTGAGTTTATCGTACCCATAGCCATAAGCATTTTGCTGAATGCTCTCTGCTTGCGTGATATCATTTCGTTTGCCTCCCCACTTAATAGCCGAAATATTGCCGTTAAATTGTGACTTCGACCCAAGATCGAAATTATCTGTATAGCCCAACTCCATTCCAAAGAGATCTGAAGATTCATTGGGATTGTCCGAACTCAAATCAGCCTTATTTATTCGTTCCAACCAGCCTCTTATATTATAGCGGTAATCCACAGATTGAGCAAATTTATCACCATCCTTATGTAGATTTTTTGTAATGAGTTCACCTAATTCATTGTACTCGATGGAAACCATCAAAACTGAACCTGAGATGGAAAATGTCACATTACTTATTTTGTCTCCTACATTGTAAGTCGTAACATCACCGTAAAGCGGTTTATCTACTATTGTATTTGAAACGTTTAATATTTCACCATTCTTTTTATAAAAAACCTTATTTCCTATTTTCTCAACTCTAAGAACATCTCCAAGAGAATAAGTGCCTACTGATCCTTTGTTTTGACCTAACTCATACACATATAAACCTTTACCTGTGGTTGTATATAAACAATATTCCATAGTTCCATAGCTGGTGCCTTCTGGAGCATCATTTAAGCCAAAAAGCATTCTCGCATTCATCTCTGGCTTCATCTCAATAAAGCCATTGTTCTCCCTAGCTATTGAAGCTTGCGTATGAGCGGATGTATTGTTATAATGAGCTAGTCCTGAATGAGTAAGATTATTATTGGCATCTACTGTGTAACCAATTATGTTTTGCCAATTAATAGATTTTGATACTTCATGCTGCACGTCCAGCAAGCGATCAGCGTGGTCGTAAATAAAGCTTTCTACTAATGAATGCGATTTGGTTCCGAAATCATATTCTGTTTTTGATTGCTGCAAATTCCCGATAAAATCATAGCCATTATTGCTACTAATGATTTTTTCTCCTTGCTGGTCGCTAATATTTTGCACCAATCGATAACGTTCATCATAGTAGTTTATGCTGCCTAACATTTCAGTTGTAGCTAAAACCCGCGTCAGAGACCCCGTGGCTAGACCTTTCACCAAATTGCTTTGATTAAACTCATTAGCTACTCCGTTAGCTGCATAATTGTAAGCTGTTCCGTCCATTATTCCTGCAGTACGAAAATCATAGTTATCGTAGTACGTTGCTGTATAAATATCGGTTTCATTAATAGATGGATAACTATTGTTGGAGTAGCCATATTGGTTCCCTTCCAAAGTTTCAAATGCAGCATAATTTTGCAGCCAGGCATCTCCTTTCAGTCTATCTCTAATAATCGCAATATCCTCAGTCAATTCGACCACTCCGCTAATGATGAGTCGGTTTAAGGCATCATATTTAGTAAAGCTATATTCATTTACTTTAAATTGTTCAGCATCCTGAGATAATACCAACCTATCCCTGTCATCATAAATCATAATCACAGGTTCTGCTCCTGGTACTTTCTTCCAAATCATCCGATTGCGACCATCGTATTGATATTGAAATATGAACTGGCTTAATAGATGGGGAGGAAAAGCACCACTCGTAGATGATAATTGGTTAATGGCCTCGGGTGGAATTACAAAGCGCAGGTTATCATAAATATCATAGACATAATAAGTGTCAAATCGATCACTCCCCTCACCATAATTCCGTTTTAAAAGGGTTTTCCCAAAAGCATCTGTAAAGGTGGCTGATTTATTACCGTTTTCGTCTGTTATTAAGAGCTTTTCAAAGAATCTGGCGCTAAAATTTCCATCAATTATTAAATCATCCGCTTCAATTTTAAAACGCAGAATATTATCGGTGTTTATATTAATTAGGTATTCGGAAGCAACTGGCTTATTACCTGCCAGTTTAGCCCATTCTTCCCCAGGAGCGTATTTTGCAATCGGCCTACCGAGTGGAGACGGCTCATAAGTGACTTCACCGTAAGGATTCGTATCGACAGCCACATTAGAATTTGGACTATTATAAAACAGAGCGGCATTGCCAATATAATCACCAGTTTCATCGAGTAAGTTATCTTTAAACCAACCATTTCCTTCATCAATTACAATTGGAAGAGCACTTTTTACTGGCTTTCCGAATCCATTGTAAATAGTTGAGCGTACATAATCTTTGCCATTTGGACTATGCTTGTTGATCACCGTTTGAGTAAGCCTTCCCAGCCCATCATAAAATTGAGTGCTTATACTCTTTTCTTGCTCCGTTAAGTTATCAATTTGTTGTTCAGAATTAACACCAGCTCTCCTAATTGCAGTACTCCTAATATAGTTTTGATCTGTTGAAATAGTAAAAAAATCATCGCTCCAGTCTTCAACTACCCCTGAAGTACTGAAAATTCTTATTTTGTAATTATCACCAGTTTCTAAGTTGGCACCAAGCGGTATCTCAAAAGTATTTCCTGAAACACCAATTGGTGAACTATTAGTAACTCTTGTCGTCCCCTTATATAAATCTACAACTAAGCCGCTATTATTCGGATACAAAGAATAATTAAAAAGTCCTGATAATGAACCTCCTTTAATGAACGCCTCTCCTCCATTTGGAGTTAATATTAACTTACTGAAGTCAAATAAATTAATATTATTGCTCCAATCTTCATAAATAGGGTTAGATGTATCGAACACTTTTACTTTATAGTCGTTCCCTGCATCTAGTGTCAAGTTTTGCAAGGGAATTGTTCTATTAGTATTACCTCCTGTAACTGGACCCCATATTTTTGTATTTCCTTTATATAATTCAATACTCAAGGAAGATGGTGCGTGCAAGGAAGTATTTACTGAAACGTTTAAAGATTGAGTTATGTCAGATGCTGTTTCAGTTTGTAGCCAACTACTTAAATTTGGAATAATAGAAAAAGGGTCATCGCTCCAGTCTTCCAATGTACCGGATGGATTGTATATTTTGATTCTATAATCTGATCCAGTAGCTACATTTCCTATATTAAATTGGAAAGGCCCATAACTTCCAGTTGTTGGACTACCATTAGTAACTCTGGTTGAGCCTCGGTATAAATCGATTAAAACCATTCCATTTCCATCTATGTTATTATTATATGTTCCATAAATTGTACTACCTAAAGTATAAGCCTCCCCTCCATTTGGAGATATAAGCCAATTATCAGTAAAAACCGCAATCTGAATATCGGAGTTTACAGACACACCTGATCCATTTGCTGCTCGTACTCTGAAATAGTAAGTAGTACCACCGCTTAAACCTGAAATAACCTTATTGGTACCTGATAATGTTAAATTACTGTATCCACTCACCATATTGGTGAAGCTACTATTTGTGGCAACATCCAGCCGGTAACTTGTTGCACTATTTACTGTGCCCCAATTGGCCTGAAATGAGTTTGAACTAATGTTTGTTGCGGTAATTGTTGATGGCGCCTGCGGTTTTGTCAACACTGAAATAACATTTGAATTTGAAGAAGTCCCACTGCTATTCATGGCTCTTAATCTATAGTAATAAGTTACCCCGGGCTGAGCATCAGTTAGAACATAGTAATTACCAGAAACACTCGTGTAATTATTATAATACGTGTGAAAAGTGCTAAAATCACTTTTTGTTGCGATGTCAAGTCCATATTGATTCGCTCCGCTTACGCTGTTCCAATTGAGTACAAAAGAATTAGCGCCAATAGAACTTGCAGCTGTTGCAACTGGGGCAGAAAGATTTAACCCTACTGACTTTGTCACAGAGTTTGAAGACACCCCTGAACTATTTGCTGCTCGAACCCTGAAATAGTAAGTAGTGCCACCGCTTAAACCTGAAATAACCTTATTGGTACCTGATACTGTTAAATTACTGTATCCACTCACCATGTTGGTGAAGCTACTATTTGTGGCAATATCCAGCCGATAACTTGTGGCACTATTTACTGTGCCCCAATTAGTCTGAAATGAGTTTGAATTAATGTTTGTTGCGGTAATTGTTGATGGCGCCTGCGGTTTTGTCAACACTGAAATAACATTTGAATTTGAAGAAGTTAAACTACCGTTTTTAGCTCTAACCCTGTAGTAATAAGTTACTCCAGGCTGAGCATCGGCTAGAACCTGATAATTACCATAAACATCACCATAATTGTTGTAATAGTAATGAAAGGTGCTAAAATTGCTATTAGTAGATACATCAATTCTATACGCATTAGCCCCAGCAACACTATTCCAATTTAAGAAAAAAGAATTAGTGCTAATCGAACTTGCTGCTGTTGCAACAGGGGCATTTATAGCAATTAGAGCATGAGAGTATACTGAATTCGGCGAAGTTGAAGTACTATTTTGAGCTCTCACTCTGTAATAATAAGATGTGCCCGACAAACCTGAAACTATTTTGCTATTTGTGGATACTAATACGTTGTTATAACCAGGTACAAGAGAAGTAAAGTTACTATTAGTAGAAACATCTAACCTATAACTCGTTGCTCCTCTTGCAAAATACCAATTAGCTTTAAATGAATTAGAAGTTAAGTTTGTAGGTGCCATAATCACAGGTGCACGGAGTAACCTTCCATCAATAGGGTCATCTATTGGAAGATCAATTGGATCAAGGGAGGGAATAGGTTGTCTAATTAATTGAGAAAAACTGTGGTTTGATACAAATAGTATCGCTATCGACACTAAAATAATTCGGTAAAATTTATCCATATTTAGAGAATTAATAAATTAAAATAGAATCTATCTATTGATGCTTAAAACCACTCTTACAGACCATCTGCTATCCATAATAGTCTGTTCTGACGCTATCATATTATAAAGCAACTGCGTCTGTCCTCTTAAGCTTTTATAGATTTTGTAATTCAATCCCAAACCAACCCACCCTTTAGGATTTTGTGGAATAAGTCTTTCTTTTGCAGATTCCCGAATTTTTTCAATCAATTTATAAGGCTGTTCAAACTCAGCATGTACAAAAATATTCTTGTAAAATTCGTACTGGCTGTATATCCTGAATGCAAATTCTTTATTACTGTAGATGGCAAAGGAGTCTTTAACATTAATTGAAAGATTCATTACCCCACTTATTCCTGCAGTCCATTTTTTGTTGATTTTATATCCCAAGACTGGTGCTATGCTTAAATTTAATTGATTTTGCCAAGCGCCTTGCAAACCTAGTCCGTAAACCCATCTCTTAAGCGGTGTACTCTCAATAGGCTCTAAAACTGGTCCATCGGAATTTAATAAATTTACTTTACTGTATTTCTTTTTCAGCTTATCTACCTTAGCAAAAGCGCCTTCAATTTTATCAGCATTTTGCGCTAATAACTCGCTTACCTTTTGGGAGGCATTTATTTTTTGAGGATCCCATTCTATTTCCTGTAGTTTAGCAATATCTGCTGTTGGCAAGTCATTTTTACCAGATTGCAACTGATTCAATTCGGTAAACTGCTCAGCAATCTTCTGTTCAGTAAATTTTTCAACGCTTTCGTAGTTACCTGTATCAATAGCTTGTTTGATGGATTTTGCTCGTCCAAAAGGCATTTCAATCCATTTCTTCTTGATAGGATTTTGATCTGCTAATTTGTCTTCAATACTAAAATTCAATTCTGCATGAACAGGAGCTTTCACCATTGGTACGCTAGCCTTAGCATCCGGTAAATGATTTTTTGCAAAAAGCTGGTTAGTGTGTGACGTTAATTTTTTAAATGGAATGACTTTATTTAGGCTATCATTCCCAAATTTATTGATGAATTGATTTTGAAGGGTAGCTAACGAATCACTAGTATTCTGGATTACAAGATTGACTTGACGTCCGATTCTATCAATTGAATCATTTGGTAAAGTTAAAAAGTTATCTAGGGAATCGTTTGCGGAATTTACTTTATTAGTAAGTGTGGCGTCATTTGTTGTCTGAGCATTAAGATTTGAGCAGAATATAACGAAAACAAATAGGAGAGTTAAAGACCGGTTAATTGATAGGTGGGAATATGGTTGATTTGGTTGATACATTTTTTACATATGCGCTTTATACGAAATTATCTCCTAAACATAATATGATTTTTTATATTTAACAAAATATTATTTCAAAAATGTCATTCAATTTATCTAGCACGACATTAAATTTCCATTTTATTTTTTTTATTTAGCCAATGTAAAATCGAACGTTTTGTGGGAGATACAATAGTCTCTTACATTAATAATGCTACACATGAAAATTCTGTTTATAAAAAATTACCTGTATTTTTGATTGAAAACTGCATCATATCCACTGGAAATTTCAGAAAAAAAATTTTCAAAGTATTTTGAGATGTGTTATTAAGTTACACTCTAATGAACGAACAAAACCTAGTAGTTAACACCATAATTTGCATTTTTAGCTGTTCTGGTTAAATTGAATGACTTAAGAGTTTGAATACATGTATTTGGCACCATTGTAATCTCTAAAGAGAAGCAGAAACCATTTTTTTAAGTATATTTAAAAAAACTCGATTTATAAGATGTACAAAAGATGATTCCAATATTTTATGTTTGGTCTTTATTAGTATTTGTAAATACTTCCACGCTCATTATTCCGGAAGAGAAAACAGAAACTATTTTAAGCATTACTGATTTATACTATTATGAGGATACCAGCAACAACCTCACTTTTAAGCAGATTTTAACTGATTCTACGCAATATCCTTTCCAATTAAACCCTAATTTTAAACCGGAGGATTATAACAGGAATTCTGCTTATTGGGTGAAGATGGAATTTAAGCTACCAGCGCAAAAAAGTAATTATATACTGGAATTTTACGACCAAACTATTGACTCCATCAATGTTTTTTTAAGTGAAGATGGTCTGCGCTACGAAAGAATAGAATTGGGTGATGCATACCCTTTCAGTAATAAAAATTTACAACATAAAAATTTCGACATTCTACTAAAGCCCGGTACGAAATACACCGGTTATTTCAGGATTAAAAATTCTCAATATGCAGACATTAGAGTGGCCATCAAGCGGATTGATCGCTTTATACACTACAGTTTGAGTGAATATTACATCTATGGCCTATTTTATGGGATGATCATTATTATTTCTCTTTATAATATCCTAATATTTCTTGCAATTAAAGAGCGTAAGTACCTCTACTACACCATGTACATCCTCAGCGTGGGTTTATATGCGATGTGCATTGATGGAATTGCTTACCAATATTTATGGCCCAACCAGCCTGAATGGAATCAACGAGCTTATGGGGTAGCCTTATTTTCCATTATATTTTGGAGTATTCTATTCTCTAAGATCTTCCTCAACACTAAGGTAAGATCACCAAAATTCCATAAAGTCATTCATGTGGTGCTTATTTTACGAAGTGCCCTGTTTCTATTCGCTCTTTTTTTCGATGTGACTTTGTTTAGGTTAAGAAATATCGAAATTATCCCGCTCTCGCTCATTTTTATAGCCAGCATTTTTGTGTTAATGAGAGGTTACCAGCCTGCAAGGTTTTTCGTATTGGCTTATGGCTTTTTGTTTTTGGGTTTTTTGCTAAAAGCCCTTGTGATGCAGTCTATTATTCCATTTAGTATTATCACTTATTATAGCCTGCACTTCTGCTTTATACTAGAAATGCTCTTCTTAACATTTGCTTTGTCGGATAGGGTAAGAATTTTAAAAGACAACAGAGATAAAGCGCTCAAGCGTATAGTGTCGCAGCATGAGCAAAACTCCATCATGATTCAGCGAATCAATAAAGATTTAGAGAGAAAGGTAGAGGAGAGAACTACAGATTTAAAGGTAAAAAACACCCTTTTGGAAGTTTCTAACTTAAAAATAAGCGAGCAATCTCAGCAAATTGCTGAAATCAATTCCATGTTAGACTTAGACAATTGGCGTTTAAAGAATAACATCAAAAAAATTCAAAGAGAGCGGTTACTCAAAAATAACTTATCTTATCAAGACTTTTTAGAGATTTTCAGATCCAAAGAGTGGTGCCTTAGCATATTATCAAATTTCAAGTGGAAAACCGGATACAATTGCCAAAAATGTCAAAATGAAAAATACATTGAAAATAACCTGAATTTCTCCCGTAGGTGTACGAAGTGTGGTTATAATGAAAGCCCTACTACTTTTACGATATTTAAGGGAATTAAATTCCCGTTAACAAAGGCCTTTTTTATTGTATATGTACATTTAAATGAGGACCATTTTACACTAGATGAGTTGGCGGAAATCCTTGAAATGAGAAGAAATACCATCTGGCAATTCAAAAATAAAATAGAAGAAGAGATTGCTAAAAATGGGAAAAACTACCTCAATACATTGCTTTCCTTTGGCTACGAAAGGTCGATCAACTACGTTGACATCTTATAGATTTATAACTATTCCAATATTCAAGATTGTACTTTAAAATGTTTTTTAATGATGACAAAAAATTACTAAACAATTCAAATTAGATTTATTAAGCCATTATTAATTGTTTTTAAAGCGCAATAACTGTTCATAAAAAGCCTTCCTTTTCAATTTCCAAATTGAATAATATAAAGTTTAATTCTTTGTTTCACTGAATCTTTGACATAATTTCATCGTTATAAATTCAATGTCTTTTAGTTAAGCCTTTTTTAAAACCTCCAGCCAAAGGCTGGTCAGCTACTGGCTGAGAAAGTTGTCTTAACTAAACGACATTGGTTACAAATTAGTAAAAGGTTACACGAAACTATAAAGTGATATTAAAATGAAACAAATTATTACGTTTTGCCTATTAAGCGTATTCTTAACAACTGCTGCTTATAGTCAACAAACTATTACCGGAAAGGTAACGTCTGCGGAGGACGGCGAAGGTTTGCCAGGTGTTTCAATCCAAATTCTTGGGAGCACTAGTGGTGCCATCACTGATTTGGATGGCAACTATAAACTTGAGGCTTCAGAGGATGTTGAATTACGCTTTTCTTTTATTGGCTTTCAAACGCAAACGATTGCGGTCAATGGCAGGTCTATAGTCGATATTCAATTGATGGAAGATATATCTACACTTTCAGAGGTGGTTGTTGTGGGATATGGAACCATCAAAAAAAGTGATCTCACAGGATCTATTACTTCGATCAAAGGGGATGAATTGACTAAAGCCCCAGCAGCGGATCCAATGCAATCTTTACAAGGGAAAGTGGCTGGTCTTCAGGTTTTAAATAGTTCTGGGCAGCCAGGCGCGCAAGCCAATGTGAGGCTTAGAGGAATCAGCACATTGAATAATAATGAAGTTCTTTTTGTGGTGGACGGCGTAATTGTTGAAGGTGGCATAGGCTTCTTAAATAGCAATGATATAGCATCTATAGAAGTACTGAAAGATGCTTCTTCAAAGGCTATTTATGGAACTAGAGGTGCCAATGGCGTTATATTAGTTACCACTAAAAGCGGTACAATTGGAGAAGCGAATATCTCCTTTTCCTCCGAATATGGGGTTGAGCAGATTGCCAATAAACTTGGTGTGATGTCGGGACCTGAATTTGCAAGCTACAT
>JBBSPJ010000124.1:0-10925 GCA_038258905.1 Cytophagales bacterium | reverse complement strand
TCGTGTATAGTATGTAATATTTGACCGGAATATTCTCTAAAAGATATTACTATACTCGAAGATAGGGATTCAGTTGATAGCCATGCGTTTCAACCTTTGGCTGGCACAATTAGACTGGGGTAACTTAACTATTTTCGCTTAAAAGACGAGGCAGTAGAGTTATTAAACAATAACATTACTGTTTAAGTTGAGAAAGTATTGACAGTGTGGTTAGTTAAATTTTATAGATAAATTATAGAAGACGATTTGCAGCAATGTTGATCGGCTTTTTTTATTCGTACAAAATGCAACTTATAGTTAAAAAAAATGAAAATTTATTTTAATATTTATACAATAGTATTTTTACCTCATGATCTTTCTTATTAAGTTGATAGTTTAGTTTAGTATATATAATATTTCAAAGGTAGACCCATGATTATAGAACTAAGTCAAGAATTATTTTCAATAAAATAATTGGTTTTATAATTTTTAAAACCTACATTAGAGAATATTTTTATTTCAATGCTATCTAGAATAGCGACTGATTAGAGGTAAAATTTTATATTATACCTCCCGAAACCTGACAACATTGACTGAACTCCCCAAGGCGCCAAAGATTTCATGCTTTTTTTAAGGTTCAAATTATTCAGAGAGAAAGGAATAGTTTAATAATTTAAGAACTAAATAAACTAAAGAAGTAATGAAACATTTATTTACCCCCCCCCCCCCAATTATTAATTATATTATGCACATTTCCTCTGTTTTTTTCATGCAAAGAAGCAGATGATTTAATGGTGGAAACTGATCCGCAAATAATTGAAAATAGCTTAGAGGTAACAGAGGGAAGGTTGAAATTTTCCAGTTCTGATTTTTTGAATAAGAAAATGGAAGAGTATAGATCATTATCTGAAAATCAGTTGGTAGATGAACTGGATGCTACTTATGGATCAGAAGTGTATGCTTTGAGACCTGTTGTAAATGAAAGTAATATAGAGTATGTATCACAACGATACCAGAGCTCAGCCAGCCATCGTGTGAGTGAAGAAGATGAGGATTTATCAGAATTCATTGCAGATGATTATTTTGCGGCCTTATTAAATGATGAAGGTATTATTCAGGTTAAGGATAGTATTTATAAATACACACCTTTCGGATTATTTATTGTGCACGAAAGTTCTCTCAATTATCTTAAAGATTTCATTGCTGAACTTACCGGAAATAGTTCGGGAAGGATTTTGCAAAATATACAACCTTGTCCGATTATAGCTGATTATAATTTGGAGCCAGGAATAGTAAATCAAATCGATGATCAAATTAGCTATTACATCCCTATTAACCCTTGCGGTGGCGGAGGAGGCGGAGGAAACCCAAACCCAAACCCAAACCCAAATCCAAACCCGAATCCCAACCCAAACCCCAACCCTAATCCGGGACCAATCACATTTAATGATCCTGCGCAAGATTTCATTGATGACTTAACACCTTGCAGTACAAGCACGGGTTGGGCGCAATGGGCTTTTGGAGAATCAAGATTATGTTTTAGTAAATTTACGGACAAATCTCAGATAAGAACTAAGTTTTGGAATCAGAATTATGGAATAACAAGATCCGTTGGTATAAAAGTTAAACATCAATTTAAAAGTATGTGGATATGGTATGATGCAAAAATTGACGAATTACGAATTGGCATCAATTTTATGTATTATAGTTATAAACTGGATCCGTCTCAGTATAGAACCAATTTCATTCAGCCTACACAAACTGAAACAATCCTTATTTATGATAATTTGATGTACACTTTACAGCCATTTACAGGATTTGTTAGAAGTGGATATGCTGATAATACAATTAACGATATAGATATAGCTATTGTTTGCCGATTACCTAAAGGATTGGATAGGCAAACTTCTGAAAATTATATTGAAGAAAATATTTGGCCTGACGTAAAATCTAAGCTGGAGAAATTCATGACTGAGAAAAACTTGAAATATTCTGACTTAAAAGGTATTCAATTGCAAGTTGAAGGAGATACCAAAATAGGTTATCGTTTAACTAACATTTTTAAAAAAGAACTGGATAGTAAAAAAGTTGAGTATAAGTATGCTTCAGATGTGTATTTTGAAATATCAATCGGGGTCAAGAAAATCGGATATAAAGATGAAAAGTATGGTTATGTGAAAATTAAAGAAAAGAATAAGTTTTTTAGTGCGAGTATAAACGCTTATGGTATAGGCAGGAGGGGTCAAGATTATAGAGGCAGTTTAATGACAGTAAAAGACTTAGACCCTCGATTTTTAGGATTTTGAAATATATACATTTTATTATTTTCATAAGCAGTATCCATCTTTTGCACGGGCAAAGTACGGATACTGCTTTTGTATCCTTAGAAAGAAATCTTTTGGGTTTACAAATCGGGATATTGGAGGGCAACTTGTATTACGAAAAAGCCATTAGGAAAAATATGAGTGTAAGAGGCGAATTAGGTACGTATGTTATTTATACTGTCTTGGGAAGAAATAATGCAGTTGGCGTAGATCCTAGATTAGAAGCAATATTCTATCCTGGCATCTTCATTGCTCCACGATTTTACTACAATCTTGATAAAAGGTTCAAGGAAGGAAAAAATATATCAAATAATTCAGCAAATTTTTTCTCACTAAGAGTAGGTTATATACCTCCAAAAAGACTTTTTGAAGTCACCGAATTTCTTGATATTACAGATACACATAGGTTACTAGTTCAGCAAACTTGGGGTTTAAAGCGTAATTTAGGAAGATTATTTGATGTTGAACTTGAGCTAGGTTTAGGATATAGTACTGAATTTTTTAGAGGTGAGACTTTTGGGGAGTTATTCATAGCTTATCATTTGCGATTTGGTTTTAAAAAGGTAATCTATAAATAAAGCTTTTTTGATATCATTGCGCGTTTATTAGTTCAATTCCACAGAAGTGAGAGATGATTAAAAAGACTTTTTTTTTAGTTCTTATACATTTGATCTTTCTACATCAAGTAGAAGCGCAAGATTATGTATTGGATTCTCTAAAAAAGGAAAAAATTAACTTTGTGCAATTGAGTTTTTCTCCTGATAATGATGCTGTAGTATCCTCTACATTTGCTGGAATGAATGGTTATTACAATAATACGTTGACCATTGATGTTAAGTATTTTAGAAATATAAGGTTGTTTTTCGATCAATTGGCACTTAACGGAGGTCTTATGTTTTCCAGCACATTCAACCCTAATTTCGGTCAGCTCGGTTTAGCTGTGGATTTAAGATTTTTTTTCAGCAAAAACATTGACGCTCCCTATTTGTTTTTGCAGTTTGATAAGTCGTTCCCTGTCTCTAGCTATTTATTAAATGGTATGGGACTGCGTTTAGGGTTTGGTTATAGGTTCCAAGTGAAAAAGTATAATTATTACTTTGATATGTCAGCTTACAATAGAACGGTTGTATTTGATAACGGCCCTGTAAATACATCTCAAAATACGGCTTTTACTGCCGGTGCATATTTTAGTATTTCAATGGATATTCCTTCTAAGAAAGAAACATATAAAAAGTAAGCTATTAATTCATCATAAAAAGCAAGGTAGATACCTTTTGAAGTTACACGTAGGGCTATTGTAGTGTATTCTCCAGGCAATAAAAGTGTCTGATAATGCCTAGAGCCTACCAGATATCACTATAGAAGTCTATTTGCTGCGAAAGAAGATTTAAGTCGATATAAACATAAAAGCCATTATGAGTTCTCATAATGGCTTTTAAGCTATTTAAATCTAGTTATTTACTTTTTGTTTGCTCTGCTCATCTCATTATCAGCCGGAGATTGTCCTCTTGGTGTGCTCTGCTTAATTTGGTATAACTCAAATCTGTTCGGCAGGCTACGTGGTGGCCAGTAGTTATTTTCTTCGTCTGTATCAGCCGTTTCTCTTTTAGGGTCTATCTGAAATTGTACAACCTCTTTCTGTGTTACAAATACTTTGCTTACTTTGTCTTCGTGAATTCAACTTATTAGTAATCAGTAGAAAGACCCAATAGCTAAATAAAATTAAACTATCATATGTATTTACTATAACATTATATAAATATTCAACAAAAGACTTGTTAAATTGAGTATACTATTGTAACTTAGTTATGCTACGTGAAAAACATAGTATAAAATTCTAATTTTTATTAAATTTTAGTTTGTATGAAACATGTACTTTTTGTAAAAAATATTCTTAGCCTGATTATTTTATCGATATTTTTATTAGGCTGCAGTGAAGATAAGGATAGCTGCCTGCCTTATGAAGGCGAAATTTACGATTTAGGAAATCCATGTAGTGGGATCGTAATTAAAGTAACTAATCGTGATATAAATTCCAGCTGGCATTTAAGTAACAATGACAATACTGTAACGGTAGTAGAGAACGTGATTGGTATTCGAGCTGATCCAGCTACTATTTCTATTGACTCCTCATTGATAGGTGAAAAATTTTATTTTGATTTTAGAGAACTATTACCTGAAGAAGTTCATGCTTGTCCAACTTTTTGGAACACACCTTCCCGTATTTTGTACATAACAGAATTGTCTATTTTAGAATGTCCTTTGACGGAGGATTAGGATTATTTAAAATAATAAAAATGAAAATAAAACTATTAACTGTATCCATTTTCCTAATCGTTCCCCTTTTAGTACATAGTCAGGATGACAATTTCTATTGGGTGGAAGATAAAAAACAATTCTTCGAAATTGACTCTACAGAATTACTTATAGAAGTTAATATTACAGAGCAAAATAAAATTAATCAGTTAAAAAGTGATCCCGACATAAGTAACTATCGGACAAAAAACAGTAATACAACTCAATACATAGTTAAACAAACTAGAAGTCTTGACTTTATTAATCGTAACCAATTAAATTCAAATAAGAAGGTTTATCCTGCAATTCATGAAAGAGGGTCCGGCGCTACTGCTTTTATTACTGATGAAATATCTGTGAAATTTTTTAAAGAACCTGATCTTAAAACGTTTACATCCAAATATGGTCTTGAAACAGTTGAAAAGACATCTTACGGTGCTATTATTTTTAAAGTCTTAGATTCAAAAAGTACTTTAAAAATAGCAAATAAAATAAAGGAAAATGAATCGGTATTTTGGAGTAATCCCAATTTTGTTCATATAATAAATCTATATCAACGAGTAAATGACCCGCTTTATAGTAATCAATACTATTTAAATAATACAGGCCAAACAGGAGGGGTACAAAATATAGATATAAATGCACCCCAGGCGTGGGACATTACATTAGGTTGTGATAACATTAGGGTAGCAGTTATAGATGATGGTGTTGAAAATCATGAAGATTTTGATGGTCGTGTTATGCCTGGATTTACAGCTGGATTCAATAATACCAATGGAGCCCCATTGAACCATAACTCAAAGGGGCATGGAGTTGCATGCGCAGGCATCATCGCTGCTAGCCATAATGATTTAGGAATACGCGGCATAGCTCCTAATTCTCAAATTATTCCAATTAATATTTTCCCATTACCGCCAGCTGGACAAAATTTTGCTGGAGTAGTAACAAATGCCGAAATTGCAACTGCAATTAACTGGGCTTGGCGACCGGATAGGCTAAATTCTGATATTTTGAGTAACTCATGGGGAGGTGGTGTTGAAAATTCGGATGTGACCTTCGAAATTAATCAAGCTCGTACACAGGGTCGAAATGGCTTAGGAGCTATAGTTATATTTGCATCTGGCAATATTCAGCAATTCTTTCCAGGGGTTACTTTTCCTGCAAATGTTAGTGGAGTAATAACTGTAGGAGCTATTGATAAGAACGGAACAATTTGGAATTATAGCAATAGAGGACCTCAAATGGATTTGGTTGCACCTACTGGTAGTTTAGGTAGCGGAGATGTAGTTACTACTGATAGAGAAGGCACCTTAGGTTACGATCCCGGAGAGTACTTCAATAATTTTGGTGGAACATCTGCATCTTGTCCCCAAGTATCAGGTGTTGCGGCTTTAATGCTTTCAGTAAACCCCAATCTTACAGAAACACAAGTTAGAACTATTTTACAGCAGACAGCAACTGATATGGGGCCAAACGGCTTTGATAATACTTTTGGTTATGGCAGATTAAACGCTCATGCTGCTGTTCAGGCAGCTTTGCCCACCATCTCCGGCCCCACCCTAGTCTGCACCACCAACAGCACTTTTAACCTCAATAACCTGCCTGCTGGTGCAACAGTAACTTGGAGTGCAAGCAGTAACCTTAATATTTCCTCCTTTAATGATGATCAAGCTGTTATAGATGCAATTAATGGAATGGTAGGTGGAGAGGCATGGCCGGTAGTCAATAATGGTTGGATAGAAGCCAATATTATTACCGACTGTGGAGAAACTTCAGTAAGGGAATATTTTTGGGTAGGCCGTCCTCCTACACCCACTGCAGATGTAGATAGACAGCCCATTTTTTACAATTTATCTTTAGATGGCGTACCTTCTGAAATTTGTGTGAGCCCAATGAGCCAAACAGGAGATTTTTATGCTGGTGGCATAGCGGGATTTGGTCATTCTTTTGTTAATCATTGGGAAACTGATGCAGGTTCAATTTATGGTAATTCAAGTCCTACCGAATATAGTGCTGTGACTGTCAACATGAATAATTATGGTTATAGATATATTCGAGTAAGAGCAGAAAACGCTTGTGGCTATAGTGCTTGGGTTACCCGTTATTTTGATTTGGTTTATGAGCCAAATGGCTGTGGCCCGGGCGGTGGAGGCATAGGTTTTGCCATGCAATATTCACCTAATCCCGTAGCAGGAATTTTAACTGTGGACATAACGCCAGCTGAAAAAGCAGAAGCTCAATCTAATGAATATTTGGTAACCTTAAATAATAAATATGGTAAGGTGGTATATACCCACAAAAGCAATGACTTATGCCATTCAATTGATATGCAATCATTGGAAAAGGGTTTGTACCGTCTAGTTGTACAGAAAGATGGAGAGCAGCATATTGCCAAGATATACAAGGATTAAGCCTCAGTAGTATATTTATCGAAAATGATTTCACCGCAATAAAAAAGCCATTATGATTTTTCACAATGGCTTTTAAAATGTGTTAAACAGCGAATATTATTTCTTCTGCGACCTGCTCATCTCATTATCAGCAGGAGATTGCCCTCTTGGAGTACTCTGCTTAATTTGATATAATTCAAACCTGTTAGGCAAGCTGCGTGGTGGCCAGTAGTTGTTTTCTTCGTCTGTATCAGCCGTTTCTCTTTTTGGGTCTACCTGAAATTGCACTACTTCTTTCTGGGTTACAAATACCTTGCTTACTTTGTCTTCATGCTTTCTCCATATTTCAGCCGGCAATTTCTTCAATTCTTTGGTGCCGTCTCTAAATGTCATTTCTACAATTATTGGCATTACTAAACCGCCCTCATTAGTAAAATGTACTTCGTAGAAATTATACCCCCCTTCAATCAATTCTTTTTCTTTCTCATTTAAGGAGGCGGTAAAAGTTTTGTAAGCTTTTCTATCTTCATCTGTCACAGCAAACTCATCATAGCTATTATAGAAATCTTTTAATTCAGGATGTTTTTCTACTACTGTTGTAACTCCTTCTTCTTTGTTTTTACCAGGCGTAACATGGTAATTTTCTTCCATGCTGCGTTCTTTCCTGAATTTGTTTTCTACCTCAGGGTTTTTGCTATCTATTTTGAACCATTGCACCTTGTCGATAGCTATATCCACATGATCAACAGAGTAGAACCAGCCTCTCCAGAACCAATCCAAATCAACTGCTGATGCATCTTCCATCGTTCTGAAGAAATCATCAGGTGTAGGGTGCTTAAAAGCCCATCTTTCTGAAAAGGTTTTGAATGATTTATCGAAAAGTTCTCGACCCATAACCGTTTCTCTTAAAATATTAAGAGCCGTTGCAGGTTTTCCATAAGCATTATTACCAAACTGAATAATGTTTTCAGAGTTGGTCATAATAGGGCGGATATTACTTTTATCACCTTTCATGTAGGATACAATATTACCTGCAGGTCCTCTACTGCTCGGATAATTCGGTTCCCATTCTTCTTGTGCTATAAACTGTAAGAAACTATTCAAACCCTCATCCATCCATGTCCATTGCCTCTCATCGGAGTTCACAATCATAGGGAAGAAATTGTGGCCTACCTCGTGGATAATTACACCTATCATACCGTATTTGGTTCTAGCGGAATAAGTGCCATCTGCTGCTGGTCTGCCATAGTTAAAGCAAATCATTGGATATTCCATTCCGTTAGCAGCTTCTACGGAGATAGCCACCGGATATGGGTAGGGAATACTCATTCTTGAATACACTTTAAGGGTGTGAGCTACTACTTCAGTAGAATATTTATCCCACAAGCCATAAGCTTCTTTCGGATAGTACGACATGGCCATTACTGTTTTTCCGTCTATATCTACACCCATGGCATCCCAAATAAACTTTCGGGAGGAGCCAAATGCAAAATCTCTCACGTTTTCTGCTTTGTATTTCCAAACCTTAGTGCCTGAAGCTTTATTTTTCTCTGCTTTTTCAGCTTCTTTTTTGTTCACAATCATTACCGGCTTATCAGCAGTTTTAGATTGATTCCATCTTTCTAATTGCGCATCAGTTAATACATCATTTTCATTTTGTAATTCACCAGTGGAGGCCACTATATGATCAGCAGGAACAGTGATATTCACTTCATAGTCACCAAATGGCAAGGCAAATTCACCGCTGCCTATGAATTGCTTATTTTGCCATCCGTCAAAATCGCTATAAACAGCCATTCTTGGAAACCATTGGGTAATAGTATAAACCGTGTTACCATCTTCATCAAAAAAGTCATAGCCACCACGACCGCCCATTCTGGCTCTGTCGTTAATGTTGTAATACCAGTCTATTGAAAATGAAATAGCTTCACCTGCTGCTAATGGCTCTTCTAAGTCAATGCGCATCATCGTTTGGTTGATGGTGTATTTCATGGGCTGACCATTTGCATCTACCAATTTCTGAATTTTATGACCTCCATCATAATCTGGATAGCCCATCATTCTATCAATGGTGCCTTCAGTAGCCCTTGAAGGTACTGAAGTTTCTGTACCATCATACGTTTGGCTGTCTTTGGCCCTCATATTCTGATCCAATTGCACCCATAAGTAGCTCAAGGCATCTGGTGAGTTATTGGTATAAGTAACCGTTTCTGAACCCGTGATACGGTTTTTGTCTTCATCTAAAGTGACATCAATTTTATAATCTGCTTGTTGTTGCCAATACATATGGCCCGGAGCCCCGGATGCTGTTCTGTAAACGTTAGGCGATCTTAGCATATAATCTAATTGCTCAAATTTACCTTGGTTTTGGTATTCCTGAGCAAAACTTGAAAATGCAAAAAGCACCATGATGCTTGTAATAATTCTTTTCATATTATATTATTTAAATTTTACCAAAATTTTGTTTCAAACATTAAAGTAAGGGCAATTCCGGCAATAGCACTACTTACAATTAAAATCCAATCGCGCCTTTTCATGCCGAATAAGTCAATAAAGATAAAGGAAAGCACTAGAAAAACCACAACAATTATGATTTGTCCTACCTCAAGCCCCAAATTAAAGGCTAATAATTCCTTCACTATAGAATTGTTATTTCCCAAAAGTGCCTTTAAATAATTGCTAAATCCCAAGCCATGAACCAAACCGAATATCAAAGCGAAGAAATAGTTAAGTTGCATGTTGCCGGTCTGTTTCAAGTTTCTTTCTTTTTTAAAAAGATTAGCAAAAGCAGTTATAAAAATGGTAACTGGAATCAAATATTCTATAATCTCTGGCTCAATAACTACGTATTGCAGAGTAGATAAGGCTAGGGTAATGGAATGACCAATAGTAAAAGCTGTTACTAAAATCAATACTTTTCTCCAGTCGCGCAGAAGGTAGACTGCAGCAAGTGCTAAAATAAATAAAATATGATCATAGCCGTTGATATCCAAGATATGCTCAAGACCTAAATCAAAATATACTTTAAAATTGGACATTTCCTTTTATATAAATTTCGTAATTTTTGTAAACAGACCATAATATTAACATAATTTTACAGAACTGTAATCAGACTTTGAAAAATGATATTTAGCAATTTTATAATTGGCCTTATTTTGGTGTTTAGTGGCTTGCATCCTTTCCATGTTTCTATCACAGAGCTCATACACAAAGAGGAAAGCAAAACCATTCAAATAATGCACAAGGTTTTTGTAGATGACTTTGAACAGACTTTAAATAAAAACTATAAAGTGAATTTGGATATTCTTGCCTTAAGCAATACACAATCTATTGATTCATTGGTAGAAGATTACCTAAAGAAAAACTTTAAGGTAGTGATTGACGGCAAGACTTATGAAGCCAATTATTTGGGCAGTGAGCTGGAAGATAATGTGCTTTGGTGTTATCAGGAAATTTATAAAGTAAGAAAACCTCGTGCTTTTGAAATCACCAATTCAATTATGTTTGATGAGTTTGACGACCAATCTAATTTAGTGCACACTACAGTGAATAAAAAGCTCAAAACTTTAAGGATGGTGGAGCGCAAAAAGACGCAGAAGGTTATTTTTGAGTGAGGTTGTGACTATCTGAGCCATGGTTCGTGTCTCACGAAACATTCTCGGCTCGTGTTCATATGAAAATATTAACCCTACCATAAATTATATTTCAAATAGTTTTGCCTTTTTAAAAGCTAAACTCTACAGGGTCTTGTAAGAGGAGGAGGCTCGCACCAGGAAATTATCTGGCTTCATCAAACGTGGAATGTATACCTTTGACTGGACAGATAGTTAAGCGCATTTCTTAAATTTGAAGATATGTATAAAAAAGAAAGAAGGAGTTATGACAAGGAATTTAAGCTCATGGCTGTGAAACTATTTCAAAATGGTAAAACCTCGGT
>JBBSPJ010000123.1:0-10949 GCA_038258905.1 Cytophagales bacterium | reverse complement strand
TTTTTAAATAGTATCCAAAAAATAAAGATTAGTTAGAAAGCAATGCATAAAATACTTATTACATATTCCATTATTTAATTCAATCCAATTCAAGGATTAATTATCTTAGGGCAATCATTTGAAATACTTAATTCAATGTTGTTTAGTTAAGCATTAGTTGTAAACCTCATCCTTACATCCTTCTCCGAAGAGAGAAGGACAATTGTCTTAACTAAACAACATTGATACTTAATTAAAGAAATCAATACATTTAATAAATAGAAAAAAAGTGAATTTGATCAGTAGCAATATTAAACATCTGCGTAAGCAAAAGGGCTGGACACAGCAGGACTTAGCCGATGCCTTAGAAGTAAAGCGCCCTCAAATAGGTTCTTATGAAGAGGGAAGGGCCGATCCACGGATTAGCACGCTCCTTAAAATAACCGAGGTGTTTAATTTGAGTCTGGACGACCTTTTAGCACGCGATTTAACCCAACATCAGGCACCTAAAAAATCGGCTAAAATATTAGCCATTACAGTGGATAGCCATGAAAGAGAGAATATAGAACTTGTTCCTCAAAAAGCGGCGGCCGGTTATACCAATGGCTATGCAGATCCTGAGTATTTGCAGGATTTGCCTCGTTTTCAGCTACCCAATCTACCAAAAGACAGAACTTACAGAGCTTTTGAAATTTCAGGCGATTCTATGTTACCCATTCAGCCTGGTACAATTATTATTGGCCAGTATGTGGAAAGTCCTTCCGATATTAAAAATGGCAGAACCTATGTGATTGTTAGCGAGCAGGAAGGGGTAGTATATAAAAGGGCCTTTAATTATGTGGAGGAGAAAGGCACTTTGTATCTGGTATCTGATAATACCTTGTACTCACCGTATGAATTAGCCGTGTCAGGAATTTTAGAGATTTGGGAAGCTAAAGCTTATATCAGCACTCAGTTCCCTCAAGCCGGTCCGCAGGCAAGCAATAATATTAGCATGCAGGAGCTCACCCAAATGGTATTGGACATTAAAGAGGAAGTAACCAAATTGAAAAAGTAAGAATCGAAATTATAGCTGGTTAATGGGGTAATCCTATACAAAGATTATTTAAGGGTATAGGAGAATTATTTACCCAGACTTTCTTCTTTGGCAAGAGTCATAGTCGGTATTTCAGTATTATCTGCTACTTTTTCAGCTTTACTTTGTGTTTTTATAGTATTAACAAATGCTAATAATATAACAACCAGCACCATTAACTTTAATACAAAGGATCTTAGATAAATAGATTTCATTTTTCAACCATTAAATAAATTATTGTACAAATCTAGATTAAAATTATTCAATTTTATAGTTGTAAATCTTATCTCCTGTTTTTTGGATGTAAGAATTAACGACTGGAATTAAATTTTATAAGAAAAAACATAATTATTCGGTTAATTTGACTTTTCTAAACTCTTAAATTGTACCTCTAATCAATATTTGTTTACTTTTTATGCAAATTAGTGATATTTGTAGGTTAGGTAATATTCTACAAGTATACCTTTTTATTTAATAAGATATTTTATAATTTATTACTGATAACTAAGTATTTACAGCAGAATATTAAATTATTTAACTTAATATATCTACACTTTTAGCTCATCTAAATAATCTATTAAATGCATCTGTTTTTTTTCACTATGATCTTATTTGAAGAAAATGAGACTGAATAACTCAGTCTCATTTTGCTTAATTTTTAATCAGTTTGGAATGACTAATGACAGGACCCGTAGCGGTCTGAGAAACCGTTCTCATTTGATAAGACCCAGACGGTAGTCTACCTAAATCCAAAGGTATTTTTCCAAACTCCAAATGCTTTCTTTCATCCATAATCAGTCTACCTATGTTATCATATATAGTTATTTGTGCATCAAGAATATTAGAGTCTTCAAAATTAATAGTCACAATATCTCTAACAGGGTTTGGGTATATAGAAATTCTACCGACTTTTTCTCTAAACTCGATAATAACAATCGAGGAATATGAGAAGTCACCATTGTAATCCACTTGCTTGAATCGGTAGAAAGTTTTACCACTATTGTCATCTTTATCATAGAATACATAATCAGTATGAGCATGCTTGGTGCCTTGTCCTTGTACTAATCCAATCATTTCAAACTGTTCACCATCGGTAGATTTTTCTATTTCAAAATAGTCGTTATCAATTTCTGATGCAGTTTGCCATGTGAGTTCAGCGGCATTATTAGCTATTCTACCTTTAAAATAGGTAAGAGTTATCGGTAGAGGGCCATCACTTGAAACACCTACTGAAAAATCACTGAATCCTATTAGATTTGTTCTTGAAACCGTAATAGGGTTTTCAAAGTCACCCCCTTCATTCTCAAGGGTATGATCTCCTAGAATAGCCCATGGTTGTGTTTCGTCTGCTCTTTTGAGTAAAATATGATTTTGTTCTTGAGCTCCATTATTATGCCCAATAGAGGTAACTGAAATTTTATACTCAATTGTTGCATTGGTATTGGTGGGTTTAATTCTCCAGAAACCATAATCCAAAATACCATCCACCTTATTGTCTCCAACCGCTAAATTTTCAGGTGAACTTCCGTTGATCCCAGGCATAAATTCAGCATCTATGCAAGTTGCCTCCGAAAGGGCACTAAAATCAATCCATGCATTTTCTAAATGGTTAGGAGAACCAACAGGGAAATTGTAGGCTTGTCCTTCAATTACACATCTTCTGAGTTTTCCATTCACATAAGCAGTTTCGCTATAGAAAGGGATGGCGTTGGGTGAATTATTTTCTACCCAAATAATTCCATTGCTTGTTTTAACAATACCATTTGAAAGTAATAGACTCCCTACAATCTTTAGATCATTTTCTAGTGTAATATTTTTTTCATCTCTATCAAATTCGAAATTGTTCAGGTAATTATTGGTGGTGGACATCGTTAAAGTTCCGCTGTTTCCGGTACCACTTATAGTTAAATTAGAGTTAATATCACCACTTAAATTCCCTCCCAATGAGTTTATATTTCCATTCAAGGTAAGATCATTCTCGTTCATTCTTAAGCTTCCGGTGTTTAATGTTAATTCTCCCGCCAGAGTAAGGTTACCGTTAAGAGTTAAGCCATTTCCGTTATTAAGGGTTAAATTAAGTAACTGACTTACTTGAGCAGGTATATTTATGCCAGCGGTACTACCTTCAATGGCTATTGATGAAGTCCCATTTGTTCTTAAATTAGATGTTTGACCTGTAATTGGGTTTTTTATTGTAATAGTGTTTGCTCCAATGGTAAGATTACCATCGGTTAAATTAAGAACACCCTGAATAGTTGTATTTCCACTTAAGATTGCTCCATTTGAATTATTGATAGTGAGTGCACCTACAATTCCTCTGAATTGTTGGCTTGCACCACCTCTTATGTTGATAATTCCATTGCCGGTAGTCTGACTTCCATCATTATAGAAGTCGCCATATACATTTAATATTCTAGTAGCATTCACATTAATTCTTGCACCAACTCCAATTCCTAAATTAAATACTGGCTCGTTTGAGTTAAGCACTGGGTAATTGCCACCAATCGGGCTAGCAGGTATAAATGCACTCATTGTAGTACTTGGAACTCCGGTTGACCAATTGCTTGCATTTTTCCAGTCGGTTGAATAGCCTAACCAAACGTTTCCTACAAATACATCAAAAGATTCGTTAGTGCTACATGTTCCATCCTGCACCGTAAGCGTAATAGTTACTGTACCAAATTGATTATTGATAGGGGTTATTACAACACTTCTATTAGCACCTGTTCCGCTAAAAACAATATTTGTATTGGGAATAATAACAGGGTTAGATGATTGTGCGCTTACCGTTAATGCTCCCGCGTTAGTTTCAGTATCCGCTACTGTAAATGGAATCGAAGCAGTAGGAGTGTTAAAATCTGTAATAGCATCATTAATAGTAGTAATAGTTGGTGCCATATTATTTTCCACAACTACTGTTACTGTGCCTGAATTATTGCTAAAATCTGTATCCACCTGATTGTAAGATCTTACACTGGCATAAGCAGTAATGGAATTGAGGTTTTCACCGAGGTTCACTGTACCTTGCATTTCAAGGCTAACTGTTTCCCCATTTCTAATTAATGGGATAGTCCAGAAACCGCTATTTTGATTGTAGGTGCCTGAACTTATAATGGATTCTACTGGTGTAAAGCCAAAGGGAAGGGCAGATGTTACAATAACATTGGTACCACTGTTGGGTCCGTTATTGGTTACGTTTACGGTATAAGATACCAATCCATTTACACAAGGGTTACCATTGTCGCTCGCAAAGGATAATGATAAATCTGCAGCCTGGCTTGGTGTTTCACCGTAGATCATCATTCGATTCATATTTCGTCCGTTAATATACAGTCTTTCATTTAAATCGAAATTGATACCGTATGGCTGGCTCATATTTCTATTGGAGGCAGTTCCTGAACCACCAGACCCATTATTAAAGGAAACATTTTCGGTGAAATTTCTTTGTCCTAGCACAATGTCTGCACTGGCATTATTTGTTGTAGGTACTTCGTTAAATATTAACGCTCTATGGTTACTAAAGTCAGCTACAGCCATAACTCCTGATGGAGATACAGTGACCCCTGGGAAAAAAAATTTGTTAGCGCCTACTCCAGGATTTCTACCGCTAAAGTCAATTTGACCTACCACAACATCTGCATTTGCACCGTTTGTGGTAGGGATTGTATTGTATATCAATATTCTATTGTTTTCGTCATCAGCTATTACTAGTTTACCATCTGGTGTGATAGAAGTATTCCAAGGAGTTCTTAATCTGTTTATCGCCGTGCCAGTTCCATTTCCAGCAAAATCATTTTGCCCTATCACCACGTCAGCAGATGCGCCATTTGTTGTAGGGATCTTATTGAAGATAAGCACTCTACTATTTCCTCTGTCTGTAACAATCATTTTGCCACTTGGGGTCACTTGTACATCAGAAGCACTATTTAATCGATTAGCTCCTGTACTTGGATTATACGAGGTGAAGTTGTTTTGTCCTACGACCACGTCAGCTGGTTGGTTATTGCTGGTAGGTATATTATTCCATATCAACAAACGATTGTTTCTTGAATCAGCCACAATTATTTTATTGCCATCTGGGCTAAAAGTAACGCCATTAGGACTGTCTAAGCCTCTAGTGTTATTTCCAGCGCCAGTACTTGTAAAAGTATTTTGCCCTATTACAATATTGGCAGGCACTCCATCTGAATCTGGTACTGAATTCCATATTAAAACCCTATTGGTAGTTTGAGAGCCTACTGCTAATACTCCTTTTGCACTTACAGCGGAACTGTTAGAACCCGGTGCATTTATTTGGCTTGCGTTAGTGTTTACCGTGTTAAAATCTACTTGACCCACAACAATTTTTGCACTTTCAAAATTAGAATAACTTTGCTTAAATACTTCTACATTAAATGTGATAAGTTTAGAGCAAGTACCATCAGAAACTTCTATAGAAATATCTGAAGTTCCAAATTGATTTAGCCCTGCTGTAATAGTTAGCACTCTATTTTCACCAGTTCCAGTAATTACTAAACCTGAAAGTGGTAGAACAGTTGTATTAGAAGATGCAACAGATAGAATTAAATCTTCTGTAGCAGTTTCAATATCAGAGATAGTGAAATTTATGGGGGCGGAAACCTGATTGTAACCAACTGATTGATTGGCTATATTAGATATTTCAGGGATGTTATTACTACTTACTGCTACTGTGAGGTTAGAAGTATTATTGGCTGAGTTATTATCTGACATGCTTGTTGATAAAATTCCGGTAGTAGCACTTATATTGTTCCCTCCTTGATCAGCATTCACAGATGCTCTAATGAATAATTTTGCGTTTTGTCCGTTGTTTAAATTATTGATAGTCCAATTTCCTGAACCTGCATTATAATTTCCCACCTCGGCATTACCCTCTAGAAGTGTTAAACCGTTCGGTAAACTGAAATTCACAATTGTATTTTGAGTGGGGTTAGGTCCATTATTGGTTAAATTTATTTCATAAATCAACTCTTGTCCTACACATGGATTTGCCGTATTAGCAGCTATGTTAACAAATAAATCGGCATAAGGCGGGGCAAAAGAGAAAACTAAACCATTAGTAGGTTTAATAGTTCCTGAAACAGTAATTGCACCGTTTTGTCTGTTATCACTTATTGTGTTTGTAGTGTTCCAATCAGAATTACCTTGCAAAGTTCTATTTTGAAAATCCGCATTAGTTCTATTTATAGTTACTTGAAATGGTCGTGCATCTCCGGTGTTTGTAAAATTGCCATAATGAAATTCTACACTGTTAGAACTTTCACTTAACCTTATTTGAAAATTATAGTTTTCATTTCCTCCATTCCATCTATAATCTTTCCATTGAATTACACATATTCTGTTGGGTGCATTGCCTAAAGTTTGTATTCGTAACTCAGACCCTGGTTTTGCTTGTAGATTACCAGAAAGTGGACTCATTGAATTATTCAATCCATTAAATAAAGGATATGTAATTCCTGTTCCATTGCTAAAACTGGCAAACCCATTTATGGATGCTCCAATTTGTGTATAGTTTGTACCAAAATATCTGAAATCAAAACCAATATTTAAATTTTCAAAAAACTGGTTATTATCATCAGGATTATTAGAAATAACAGTTCCCCCCGTAATAGGAGCATAAGCCCTTGTACTCGCTGAAAACTCGTAATCAGCAGCATTTTGCGACTTAACACTATGGGTAAAAGCTATAAAAATAACCAATATTGCGGTTAATTTTAGTGCGATTGGTGTTAGTAAAGTTGATTTCATTTGGAAACAATTAAATTAAATAATTGCTCAAAATTAGATCATTAAAAATCAATAATATAGTGTGAGGGCTTTACTCCATATTTAGATATGTAAGTATTAAGTGTTGATTTGACACTATAAGATATTTTTGGGTGTACAGCGCCAATGTGTGACTTATTGGTCTAAATAATATTAGGATTGATCGATGATTTTTAGAAGAAGTGGTTTCTTTACCTTTTTATTGTTTAAGTAATATTTAGTTAATATTAATGTTTAATAATACTTACAATTACTTAGAATTTTATTCTTTAATAAGCTCTTGCAATAATATCAATAAATCTTGTGATGTATATTTTTTACCTTTATGAATTACATAAGTTATACCTTGAGCAATCTCAATATCCTCCAGTGGATTTTTATCTAAAATTAGCAAATCAGCTACCTTACCCTCTTCAATACTGCCATAATAATCTCCTAAATCAAAAAATTGAGGTCCGTTAACAAAAGAAGTCTGTAGTGCTTGCTGCGGACTCAAACCTGCAGCCACTAAACTTTGTAACTCGCCATGCAATGAAGTTCCCGGATATACATAGGAATTAAAAGGTCCACAATCTGAACCGGCCAATAAAGGAACTCCGGCATCAAACATAGGCACTATTACTTCTCTGCTTCGGGTTTCCATGTCTTGTCTCATAGTACTGCCGCTATTTTTGGCTCTTTTAGCGCCTTCCACTCTGCCTAAATAGGTTTTTTGTATTCCCTTTCCTATATATTTCAAAAGTGAATCTTCCTCATGGTTCACTTCTAATACCTCCGCCAATGTTTTACCAATAAAGAGGGTAGGAGTGATGTAAATTTCATTCTCGGCTAGCTTTTTAAAAACTTTTTGTGCTAATTCATCATCGTAAGTATTGAGTATTTCCGACATCATGCCGTATCCTATATTTAATGCTGTTAGGCTATCTTCTTTAGGTGAGCAGGCTTTCAGGACATAGTATAAATGCTCACTACCATCTAAACCATATTCAATAGCTTCCAAAATATTGGCAGATAATGGCATATGTCCGGTTGTTTTCAAGCCTCTTTTCTTGGCTGCTTTTATAATTCCATAAAAGGCTTCTTTGCTCAGGTTGCCATCATACATTTTTACATAATCTACCCCTATTTCTTCTAAGGAATCCAAAGCATTTTCAATATCTGTATCATCTAAAACCTCAATAGAACCTGCCCATGCAGGCTTGTCTCCATCTAGTTTAGGGCCTGATGTGTAAATTGTAGGCCCATCCAAAGTACCATTAGTAATTGCTGACTGCCAACCTTTTACGCTTGGAGTTATATCTCCACCGGCATCGCGCACTGTAGTGATGCCATGGGCTAAAAATAAAGGAAGCATGTTTTTATTTTCCTGAATCAGTGAATCGCCACCTCGGAAATGAACATGATTGTCCCACAAGCCTGGCATTATGTATTTTCCTTTTGCATCAATTGAGGTGGTGCCGCTGTATTTTCCTATTTGTTGAATGGAGGCCATCAGATGAATGGTGTCGGAATTTATTCCTATGATTTGCTCTGGTGAGATTTCTCCAGTATTAACATCAACAACCGCTACGTTGGTAATGAGTATGTCAAAATTTTCTTTTTCTTGAGTATCACAAGAAATAAGGGTAAATAAACAAATTGAAATACTAATTGTGAGTAAAATTGATTTCATAATTGATGAGTTTGATTAATCAAATTTATTAAAATCTTATTTGTAATCTGAATCACACTAAATAATTAATTCTTTTTCCAAACTGTGAATTCTGCATTCTGTGTAATCCCCATAGCTATAATAATTTTTTCAAAATCAAAACCAGGATATTCAGAAACAATTTCATACACTTCATTATATCCTTTGGCTCCCTGAGGGATCAGACATCCATGTTCTGAGCCTAAAAGTGCCAGCCATACATCGGGCAGAAATGGACCATCATCGGTGGTAATCATTTTTATAGATTCTATATCATCCCATCGTACAGCTTCTTTTTTCCTTTTAGGATGCTCAACAATGATCCATTCATCATTAATTTCAATATTGAAATAATCTTCAGGCTGTTTTCTTTTTTTTCTTTTGAATATATCAAAGAGTCCCATTTGCAATTTTCTTTAATTCTGTATCAAGATTTTTCTTCGCCTTATCTTCATACAGTATGTGAAAGTGATCCGACAAGTAGATTCTTTCCCTATTTAAAAAGTGTTGTAATACTTTTTTCCTTCCGGGATAATATAAAATATCAGGATAGATGCTGTATTCTTTTCTAATTTGCTCAGAATAAGTTTGGTAATCTTGAGGGGAGGCACCAAGTATGGATAAATCTGCATCGGTGAAAAGCTTAATCTCTTCATTAGTTGATTCATGTCTTTTTGTAGCTATAATTAAATCTGCACAATGTTGAATTAAATGCTCTGGAAGGGATAATGATTTTAATCTTGCTTTAGCTAAAACTGCGCTTTTTTCTTCATTATTTCCCTTGTGTGCTTTGTAAATTATGTCATGATAAACAATGGCAAGCACAATTATCTCCCAATTTTTAAATTGGCTTTTAAGTGGCATTAGTTCAGCTAAAAAGTTATTTAGGTGGTTTAAGTTATGATAAAATCTTTTGGATCCTTGATATTTTTTTTCCACTTGGTTCCATAAACTAATCATTTGGTCTTCTGGAACTTGAAACTTGCTCAGACTATTATTAAAAGCTTCATGAATCATAAGGTATGTAATTACAATAATTTTGTTTCAAATTATTTTAAAAATGTGTTGAAGTTGGTTTAAAAGGAAATAGCGCTTTTATTTTACTTTCGATACTTTCTAAAGGCAACTTACTTCTTTTTTTAATTAGTAATACCGTTTAATTTCAACTTTTATTATATTGGCAATTATTTTATAAATTCTTTGAAATGAAAAAAGCATTAGTCATAATAGCCTTGTTATCTTCTTTGCAAATTCAGTCACAAAACTTGTCCTTTTACGGTAATGCTGGATTCAATACAGGATTTGAATACCAGACTATCAATTTTAATGGGCAAAATAGCATGTATAGCGTTGGATCTGGATTTGCTTTACAAGCAGGTTTACAATACGACACAAAATTATCTGATATCTTCATATATTCCCAAGTGGGTATTGCCTGGACTTTGGCTTATCAATATGAAAGTATAAATGGAATTAGCAATAAAAGCGCTTATACCTTTAATCATAAATCGCTCAGTTTAGGTATAGGAAAGTTATTTCCATTTAAAAAGTCAGATTTTTTCAACGGTATCATGCTAAAAGGAGGAGCTGATTTTAATTTTCCTGCAACAGCTTCTATGACAGAAAATAATCAGGAATACGGAGAAATTGATTATAGAAATGCTATAGGTTTTCATTTTGAAGCTATCCTTAGCATGAAATTGACAGAGTCTATCTTTTTGGAACCCGGTATAGGCTATAATAATGCTTTTTTCAATTATACTGCTTATAATTGGAGTCCAGGCCAACCGGAGCAGGAAAAACTTAATCCTAATGCTTCGAATATTGCTTTATTTCTTGGAATGAGAAAGACAATTGGTGGTAAAAAGGAATAATTATAATTAATTTATTTCCATAAACTTTTCGGCTATTTCTTTAGGTATAGTCTTCAAATCTTCCTCCGTATCTATATCAGTCAACGGTTGTAGTTTGCCATAACTGATGTTTAAATTATCAAAATCGCGGATCGTATCTGAATTGACTGTTTCTGTACTCCATTTTTTATTTGAAAATACTTCAGGAACCAATTGATTCATGCCAATCAAATAATAGCCACCGTCTGTGCTTGGGCCTATTACTGCGTTCTTTGTTTCAAGAATTTGAAAAGCTTTGTTAATTGTTTGGCTGTCCAGTTCGTAGCAATCGCTTCCAATTATACAGATGGAATTATAACCTGAATTAAAGGATTCTTCAAAAGCCAATCTCATCTTGTCTCCTAAGTCACCTTTTTGCTGTAATGCCTTACTGAAGTTCCTATTCTCAGGCCATTGATCACTTTTGTCAACAAACGAAGAGTAAAATACAGTTTTATGCGCATCTACTGCTTTAGCAACTTCCCTCGTTCTTTCCAACATTTTTTTATAAAAATGAAGAGCTTTTTGA
>JBBSPJ010000122.1:0-10952 GCA_038258905.1 Cytophagales bacterium | reverse complement strand
TTTAGTGATGGCGGCTTTTTATGAAGACAATAATTTGCTTTTGGATGCGCTTACTGCTTATGAAAGAGCTATAGAAATAGCCCCTGAAGTGGAAATCTATCAAAAAGCGTATGAAGATTTTATAGTTAGAAACGGTTTTGCCAATTAATTACGAACTCGTAAAGCTTATTTTGAAAACACCCGAAAGGGTGTTTTTTTTTGTTTATTAATTATTAACATGCACACTTTAGAGGGAAACAAACAATCGGCTATTTAAAAGGTTAAACATCAATTCATTATTTAAATCAACCTGCAACTGGATTTAATGTGTTAACCCCTAATCGTAAGCAAAAATATGGGAAGTAAGAGCTCTATGTTTTCTAAATTGCACAATATTCTGCTCTCGGAGAGTACCCGTGAAAAAAGTGAATCTGTAATAGTAATAATCGCCATAGTCAGTTTTATTATTCACCTATTTTTTATAGGATTGGCACATTGGGGTTTTATTAACCCTGGCGAATTTAGCGATCTATTAGATAATCCGCTGGTGGCTATCTATACACCGTTTTCATTTATATTAATATATGAGGTTTATCTTTTAGTTTATTATTTACCTAAGTCAATTAGTAAATATATTGGTAAGCAATACGAGATTATTACTTTAATTGTGATAAGAAGTATATTTAATGATTTATCTAAACTCGAATTCACGTCCAATTGGTTTGAAGATAAATATGATGTGCAGTTCACCTACGATATAATTGCTGCTCTGATACTTTTTTTCTTTATTTTCTTATTTTATAAATTAAATCAGCGAAAAAGTCCTGAACCTGAACAGTATCTAGCTCCTAGAATTAATCGTTTTATCAATATGAAAAAGGTGGTGGCAAGTTTTCTTGTACCCATTTTTCTTATTTTGGCTATTTATAATCTAGTAATTTGGGTTAACGCGAATTTCTTTTTAATGAGTGAACATGTAGATTCTATAAAGGATATTAACAAGATTTTCTTTGATGACTTTTTCACTATTCTTATTATGACCGATGTAATTTTACTCCTCACATCTTTATTACATACGCATCAATTCAGTACAGTAATTAGAAACTCAGCTTTTATTATATCAACAATACTCATTAAAATGTCATTTGGTAATGAAGGTATAATAGGTGCTATATTAACAGTGGTTGCGGTTGGCATCGGAGTCCTGGTGCTGCTCATTCAAAATCAGTACAATAAATTGGATGATCAAAATGAGCACGAGGAGGATTTACAATTAAACTAATTTTTCCATATCCCTGATAAGGATTTTTCTTCTGTCAAAGTTGATTAAGTTCTTGTCTCGCAATTCATTTAATGTGGTGGTAACAGTTTGTCGGGAAGTGCCGGTTAACGCAGCAATATCTTTGTGTGTTAAATAACTAGGAATCATGGTTTCATAACCTACTTTTTGCCCTTTTTCAGCAGCCTGATCTCTTAAGAACTCTACAATTCTCGTGCGTGCATCTTTAAATACTAATGACTCAAGTCTGCGCTCTACTTTCCTCAATCTTAATCCAATTAATTTCAACATTTTAAAACTAAGTGGTTTATTATGAGCCATTAAATCATTCATTTCTTCTAAACTCATCAGACAAACGGTAGTAGGAGAGTCCATGGCTTGTGCAAAATCAGTTCTTTTTTCTTCTCCGGCTAGGGCCAATTCGCCAAATATCTCACCTTTACCTAAAATGGCTTTAACTATTTCTTTCCCATCATCCGTATAAGAGCCAAGCTTAACCCGGCCTTCAGCTATCATGTATATATGGTGTGAAACTTCCTCAGGGAAATAAACAAATTGGTCTTTTTTAAACTGATTAATGATGTGCTTATCAACCATTTCTCCCACTCTATGCGGACAAAGTATATTGAATAAATCCACATTTTCGAAATACCAAAGATTACTCGTTTCAGCCATGTTTTCTAATTAGAACTTTAAAAATAAGGATGACTCGCAAAAAGGAAGAAGAATTATATTGATGTTAAACTTTCCCGATTCCACTTATTTTTTTAATTTTTGTTTTTACTCTTTACGTTTATCAAATGGAATTAGTTCTTTATGCTTACTTTTGCACAACAAGACTTATGGGAGAGGGGATAAATATATTTTGAACTTATATCCTTTAATAGATCTTATTAGCTAGATATTAAATTTTGTAACAGTTTTTCATGTATTTATACATTAAATCGCTTCATATCATTTTCGTAGTCACCTGGTTTGCGGGTCTTTTCTATATCGTGCGTCTTTTTATTTATCAAACAGAAGCTTTACAAAAACCAGAGCCTGATCGAAGTATTTTACATCAGCAATTGAGCAAAATGTCGCGTTTGTTATGGTTTGTTATAACATGGCCATCAGCCATCATTACTTTGCTATTGGCTACCTCTCTTTTAATAATTCAGCCTGACTGGTTAAAACTTCCTTTCATGCATATTAAGCTTACTTTTGTGTTTTTTCTCTACCTTTATCATTTTTCTTGCCATTATATTTACAAAAAATTGCAGAAAGGAATTGTGAAGTATTCTTCTACCCAATTGAGGGTTTGGAATGAAGTAGCTACACTTTTTTTAATAGCCATTGTATTCTTAATTGTGCTAAAAAGTGAACTAAATTGGATCTATGGTACTTTAGGCTTTATTGCTTTTGGTGTATTTTTAATGATTTTTGTTAAAATTTACAAAATGTTCAGGGAAAGTGGATCAAAAGCAAAACAAGAATAATACTATTTTATTAAGTACAACAATTTACATTTGATAATAAATATACAATGAAAAATTTAACACTTTTATTCATAAGTTTCATCATCCTGATAGGTTGTGAGAGTGCCAAAGATTCAGCCAAAGCTAAAGAGGAATTCCCTATTATGGGAAGAAAGCAATATGTAGAAAGAGAAGTGAATGGTGAAACTGTAACGGACACCCTTGATCATACTGTTCCTGATTTTAAATTGGTTAACCAGGATAGCAGTTGGGTAACGCCAGCCGATTTTGAAGGTAAAATATATGTAGCTGATTTCTTTTTTACCTCTTGCCCAACCATATGCCCAACCATGAAAAAGGAAATGTTACGGATTTATGAAGCCTTTAAAGAGAATGATGAAGTAGCCATTCTCTCACACACCATTGATCCTGAATATGATACAGTGGCATTGTTAAAAGATTTTGCAGAAAAACTAGATGTAGAAGCTCCTAAATGGCAATTTGTAACCGGTGATAAAGCTAAAATTTATGAGTTAGGGCAAAAAGGTTATATGGTTACTGCCATGGAAGATGAAAACGAAGCAGGAGGATTTATCCATAGTGGGGCATTTATATTGGTAGATAAGGAAAGACATATTAGAGGTGTTTACGATGGCACCCAAACTGATGATGTTGATAGATTGATTAATGATATTCCAAGATTACTAGCTACTTATAATGAGGAAAAAGCAGATCAGTAGGATACTTCTAGGAATTCTTTTTCTGTTTATAGTGGCTTGCGGCCCATCAGAAAATTTTAGTAATAAGGCCACTGAAGGTTATTCCAGCTCGGAAATGCAGAAGTTTTCCAAGTACATGATACAAGGTAAGGCTTTATACACTAGCTATTGCAGCAACTGTCATCAGGCTAACGGTAAAGGATTAGGTAAATTATACCCTCCATTAGCGCAATCTGATTATATGCTAAATAAGCTTCCTGAAACTATTTGTTTGATTAAATATGGGATAAAAGGAGAAATTGTAGTGAATGGAGTAACCTATAACCAGCAAATGCCAGGAGTGAATCAATTGACAAATCTGGAGATTGCGGAAATATCCACCTACATTTATAATGAATGGGGAAATGAAAGAGGTTTTGTTACCGTTCAGGAGGTTGAGCAGTCACTTAATAATTGCGATTGATTACAGCTTATAATTTTTTCTTTTTATAATCAAGTCATCGCAGTTTTTCCAGCCAAAGGCTGGTCAGCCTCTGGCTGAGAACTGAACCTTAAAAGAGATACTTAGGGCCTGCCTAAAAAGTCTCAGGGGCCTCAAATACAACAGGGCAAAGTGAAGATGCCCCGATGGCTATCGGGGCTTCGAACTGAAGCCTGGGAAGTAGTTGGAGTGCCTGAGGCTAAAGCACTAAAAAATCAAATATTGATTTTTTAGTGCAAGGAATATGAGGTATTAAACTCAAAAAGCTTGCACCTGCTGAAAAACTATAAATAAATAATCACTGTTAAAAGACAAATTAAGAATAGTCTTATAACTTTATCAGTTTTTAAGCAAGCCCTACCTAGATTCCGATATGCTAAATCATTTTCAATTTAGATTTTGTCATCATTTTTGATTCCCACGCCTTGCGTGTTTCAAAAATGTCGCCAAAATAGAACATCATACCACTTATGACCCAGGGTTTTCACCCTGGCTACCAAAATGTCGCCCACAATGCTATTAAGTTAAGACCATATTCCTTCTCTCTTCGGGGAAGGATGTAAGGATAGCTTGCCAGCCTTTGGCTGGGGGTCTTAATTGAACCTTAACTTAAGAGCATTGATGTCGCCCGCTATGGGGCTTGAATCTAGTATTTGATGAGATTATTTTAATGATTAATTGTGATATTATTTTTCACGAGAACTCTCCCCCTTTATTAAAAAGGGAGTTGGGGGATTATTTGATTGTAACCATTTAAAATGAAGTAATTAGCAGTTTATAAATTAAATTCATTTTTAGGGAATGGGCTTTCAAGTTTCAATAATAACTATCATCTTCTTTTTATTCTTACTGAATTTTTATAAATACAGAGTAACAAAGATCAAAAGGATATGCATAATATTTTACCAGGCAATTCTTAGTGATTACCTAATCAATTAGGCGTTTTTTCTTTTTCTGCAAGAAACTCTTCCGATTGAGCAATAGCACTTAGCATTTGTTGTCTCACAAGTTGTATTTCTTTATTTTTTTCTTCCAAATAAAGTAACTTTTCTTCATGTGACATATCATCCATCATAGGATCATAATTACGCATCCACACCATCATTGAGGCATCAGCCACTTCTAAATCATTAAGTAGGTTACGTACTATTACAAGTGAATCTGAAGAAGTGGAATCACTTATTTCTTCAATATTCTGATTTAATTTTGCCTTTAATTGCATAATCTTATCCATTTTAGGCATTACCTCATCATGAACTCCAATTACCTCAGTCTTTAGAGACTCAATTTCACTTTCTTTTAGCTTTTCCTTCTCCTTATTATTTCCATTGCATGAGATTAAAATAATAGTAGATAGTAAAAACAACCAGTTCGATATTTTTAACATAATTCAAGAAGTTTAAAAGTATGCATCAAATTTACTAAAAGAATTACAGTAAAAGTGAAAAGTTGCCTATTCTAATTAACAGCTTTGTATACAAGCGTTTTATTGCCATCTGATTCGTGGTAAAGAAAACTGTTTTTATGTTTATATAAGTAACTCAAAAGCGCAAAATCCTTCATACTAAATAAGGTATGAAAGAATGCGGTTGAAATGCACAAAAAAAACAAATAGTCGTTGGTAAAATAACTTAATAACAGAGGGAGAATGGAAAATAAAATAAAAGGGGTGGAAGTCATCGTGTAGAAGAATTTTTTGCTAATAGCAAAATCAGGGGCGTTTACTCTAATGCTTAACCTTTTCCAAGACCATTTAATGTTGATTACCTTGCTGCCTCTTAATTTAAGAAAAAGTGCTTGAATTAAACCATGTAAAATAGAAGTTGGAATAAGTACCAAAACTAAGCCACCTAAAAGCCCTACAATCCATATTCTGCTATCTAGAGCAGCCATACTATTTGTATTAATAAGTAAAATAAAAGAACTGATGATTACCCCTAAATAAATCCAATAAAAGCGAGTGAGGGGATTAAATCTTCTTATAAAGGTGGTGATGAAAAGGATAAGCTCCGACTCTTCTAAAAGTGAAAGAATATTTTTATATCGGTCAGTCTTTTTTAGTAGTTCTGGGCTCATGCTTTCTTTTTTACAATATAATATTTACTTCTTGTAAAAAATCAAATCCCATGTTAAGTAATAGTTAACTCTATCTGTAAAAGTATGCAATATTGATATTGAATAGAGATAGCTAAATTATGAAGTATAATTTTTTTATTCTTAAAATAAAGAAGGCATTTGAACATAAAAAAAGCCGAAATCTCTTTCGGCTTTTTACTCTATGATTATAATAAATAGCGTTTTATTTTTTAGCTGCTGCAGCTTTTTCTTTCTTTTTATTTTCTTTATCGTCTTCTCCACCTTTAATGATGGTTCTAATTTTAGTTTCAAGCTCTTCCATCAATTCTGGATTATCTAAAATTAAAGTTTTAACAGCATCTCGGCCTTGTCCTAATTTATTATCCATATAAGAGAACCATGAGCCGGCTTTTTTAATTACCTCCAACTCTACGCCTAAGTCAATAATTTCACCCACTTTAGAGATTCCTTCTCCATACATGATGTCAAATTCCACCACTTTAAATGGAGGGGCCACTTTATTTTTAACCACTTTCACTTTTACTCGGTTACCGGTAATATTATCAGGGCCTTCTTTTATGCTCCCTATTCTTCTGATATCTAACCTTACTGAGGCGTAAAATTTAAGCGCATTACCACCTGTGGTAGTTTCAGGGTTACCGAACATCACACCAATTTTTTCTCTTAGCTGATTAATAAAAATCAGTGAACAACCTGTTTTACTAATAGCACCAGTTAACTTTCTTAGTGCCTGTGACATCAACCTGGCTTGTAAGCCCATTTTGCTATCACCCATTTCACCTTCTAACTCACCTCTTGGTACTAAGGCTGCTACTGAATCTATCACTACAATGTCTAAAGCACCTGATCTGATAAGGTGTTCTGCTATTTCCAAAGCTTGCTCACCACTATCTGGTTGGGAGATTAAGAGGTTTTCTGTATCTATCCCCAATTTTTCCGCATAAGACTTGTCGAAAGCATGTTCCGCATCAATAAAAGCAGCTAAACCACCTTTTTTTTGTGCTTCTGCAATGCAATGCATTGATAAAGTTGTTTTACCCGAAGATTCTGGTCCGTATATTTCAATTACTCTACCTCTAGGAATACCACCCACACCTAAAGCAATATCCAAACCTAAAGATCCTGTTGGAATGGCAGGTACATCCACTACTTTATTATCACTGAGCTTCATTACCGAACCTTTACCGTAGGTTTTATCTAATTTATCAATAGTTAGCTGTAAAGCTTTTAATTTTTCGTTTTTTTCGCTCATATTATTTTATGTATATACCAAATTTGTAAATTGCCGAATCGAATTTAGCAGGAATTGTTCCAATTGCCAAATCCTTTATATTTGCTTTTTAATTTAGCCATCAATGCAGGACAAAAAATCCTTTATTTTCTTATTATTTATTTTATTTATACCTTTTTTATCATTAAAAGCGCAGCTCGATAATTCAGGTTTTGAACAACCTGTGGTTAAAGATACTACTCCTGAAACCCCGTTTAGTTTCACTTTACGTGCGCTTGCCTTCAATAAAAATAATGAATACTTTAATAATATTGTGGAAGGCTACACATTATTTGGTTACAGAGTAACTCCCGCAATCGGATGGCAATATAACGAAAATGTTAAAGTAGAAGGTGGTATATTTTTACAAAAAGATTTCGGTAATAATAATTTCACCTACGCTATTCCTTTCTTTTCTATTTTATATGATTGGAATTACAGCCAAATACTCTTTGGCAATATCAATGGTTCTATTCATCACCGAATGATTGAACCACTGGAAGATTTCGAGAGACTATTGTACGATGTGCCTGAAAGTGGTATTCAATATATTGTTGAAAGACCTAAGTTTTACATGGATGCCTGGTTGAATTGGGAGAGGATGATCTATAATAACTCTAATTTTAAAGAAGAGGTGTCTGGTGGGCTGGTTAGTATTTACGATTTATACAGTGATCAAAATCAATCGGTAAAATTACACTACCAGTTTAAAGCCTATCACAGGGCAGGTCAGATAGATACAGTTGACAATCAACCTTTAATTCTAAGATATAATAATGCTTTCGGTCTCTCATATGAGAAAAAGTGGAATAATTCCTTTTTTAAAGGGTATAAATGGGAAGCGCATTATACTCACTTTTTTGACGATTCCCGAAAGTTTGAATTACCCTATAAGCAAGGACATGGTTACTATGTAAATGGCCTTTTAAAAACTAAAGTGGGCGATTTTATGCTGAGCTATTGGTATGGAGATCACTTTCATTCCTATAAAGGTGGGAGATTGTATCAATCTTTTACCACAAATTCAAACTCCAGACGTTACGAGGACGTTAGGCAGTTATTAATATTAAGGGTAATGAATGAATTTAAAATCGGGAAGTCTTCTACTTTATTACTGAGGTTTGAACCCTACTGGGACTTTCAAAATAATTTATTTGAGTTTTCTCACGCTATCTACTTTAATATTTTTAAGACCATTCCAATCACTAAAAAGCAATAAATATGAAGAGGAGGTTTAGGTTAATAGTAGGGGTTTTCCTACTAATTATAACCTTACTCATTATTATTAAATGGGACTTAATTCAGTATGGCATCATGCAGGGAAAGGGTCAGTGGGAGGTAATTAGTAAAGCTGAGCCCATTGAAAAATTTCTGCAGAGTGATCAGGTACCTGATTCTATTAAGTACAAACTCCATTTAATTAACTCAGTAAAGTCCTATGCGACCACTTATTTGGAGATGCCAATAGAAGGCCAGTACAACACGGTGTACGATCAAAAAGGCAAGGATATTCTGTGGGTAGTAACGGCTTCAGAACCACATAAACTAAAGCCTTATCAGTGGAAATTCCCCTTTCTTGGAACGGTCGAATACAAAGGTTTTTTTGTGGAGGAAGAATCCTTCAAATTGAAAAAAGAACTTCAAAGCCAGGGTTACGATGTAAGGGTGAGAAATGCCGCTGCCTGGTCTACACTAGGCATTTTGAATGATCCTATACTCAGTAAAATGTTGGAATATTCAGAAGGTAGATTGGCAGAATTAATCATTCATGAATTAACCCACGATGTAGTTTTTATTAAAGACAGCGTAAACTTCAATGAGAATTTAGCTACATTTATCGGGATTAAGGGGGCTGAAGGATTTTTACAACACCACTTTCCGGATGATAGTAGCTATCTTAAACGCTATAGAAAGCGACTAAAAGACAAAGAGGATTTAAATAATTTTATTAGAAATTGGTTACCTCGATTTAAAAGAGTTTATCAGGAAATAAGGTATAACACTATTGTTGAAAAGGAGCAGATTAAATTTGAGACCTTCCAAAACTTTAAAGCAGAATTGAGGGAGTTGAAATTTTCAAATAAAAATTATGCAGCTTTTATTCTTGATGACGATGAATTTAATAACGCTAATCTGTTAGCATTTAGAAGGTATACGGGTGATTTATTAAAGTTACAACAAGAGTACGAAGAAGTGCATCAATCCGACATCAAACGCATGTTAAAATATTACGAGGAGAATTATTGAGTTGGATATTAGATTAACCTTTTCAGTTTTTATATGGGTTGGAATTTAATTTTTTTGTGAGATACTTCGCGCTGTTTAATCGAGGTATTACCGTAATAGCCCCTGTTGCATTGGTTCGTGCTTTATGAACTATTAATATAAATTATTTTAATAAAATAGTGTAATTGCCTGAATTCAAAATTCCCTAATTACAAAGCGATAAATTGTAAAACCACATTATTATTCAACCAAAATATAAGTCTTCTACATTGCCTCAATATTAAGAAATTGTTATTAACCCGTTTATCGCTTAATTTTCAAATATTTTTAGCGAGTTTTATGGAATCAAACAAATAATACTACTATGGGAAACAAGCAAAACTTGAAAGTGCTTGTCGTTGATGATGAACCTGACATTCTTGAATTATTAGAATATAACCTTAAAAAAGAAGGCTATGAGGTGAAAACAGCTAATGACGGAAGAAAAGCTGTAGAGATGGCTAAAACGTTTCAACCACAATTAGTGCTATTAGATATCATGATGCCACATCAGGATGGCGTGGAAACCTGCCGGCAATTACGTGATGCACCCGAAACCAGCAACTCCTTTATCATTTTTCTCACCGCTCGCTCTGAAGAATATTCTGAGGTGGCAGCTTTTGAAAATGGAGCGGACGATTATATCACTAAACCCATTAAGCCACGTGCTTTAATGAGCCGAATTAATGCGTTTTTCCGTAGAGATGTAAAAAAGAAAAAAGATAGTAATAAAATTACTGTAGGTAAACTCACTATCGACAGAACAAGTTATACCGTTACGGTGGATGGAAAGCAAATTACGCTACCTAAAAAAGAGTTTGAATTACTTTATTTCTTAGCGCAAAACCCAAATAAAGTATTCAATAGAGATGATCTATTACAAAATATTTGGGGTTCCGATGTTTACGTGCTGGCCAGAACAGTGGATGTGCATGTAAGAAAAGTAAGAGAGAAAGTAGGAGAGGGTTATATCACCACCGTGAAAGGTGTGGGTTACAAATTCGATTTGCTTTAGTTAGGGCCTACTTAAAAAGTCTCAGGTGCTTCAAATACAATCAGGCAAAGTTAAGACGTATGCTTATACTTCGAACTGAAGCCTGGGATGTAGTTGAGGTGCCTGAGGCTAGCGTACTAAGAAATCAAAATTTGATTTTTTAGTTTAAAGTTCTTGGAGTATTAAATTAATAAAGCTTTCACACAATGAAAACCTATGACTGTTTAATCATTACATAAAAATATATAAAGCAGATTTTTCATGGTTTAGCTTTTTTTAAGCAAGCCCTAGTTATATTTGCCCTATAAGTTATGTTTTATAATTCTCGAGGTGTATCTATATTATTAGCGCTGTCGATTTCCATCGTCACAACTGCTTTTTTGAGTCTACTCGAAAGCGTAACAGACGTGG